>NZ_JBOBDM010000013.1:0-97945 GCF_050586605.1 Pseudomonas sp. ES1
GCGCAGCAGCCCCAACTTCTCCAGGCTTACGCCAGGCTCTTGCTCACCACCTCATACACATCACTGGACAGCGCGCCCGAAGCCAGAATTCGCTCCAGCTCACCCTTCATCAGCGCCTGACGTTTATCGTCATA
This sequence comes from Pseudomonas sp. ES1, assembly GCF_050586605.1. NCBI lineage: Bacteria > Pseudomonadati > Pseudomonadota > Gammaproteobacteria > Pseudomonadales > Pseudomonadaceae > Pseudomonas > Pseudomonas sp. ES1. The sequence goes on from NZ_JBOBDM010000013.1 coordinate 135, forward strand.
CTTGCGCCAGCGGGTCAGCGGCGCCAATTGGCGCGAAGCGATCTGCGGGTTCAGTGCATTGAGCTCGATCACCAGGTCCGCCAGGAAGCGATAGCCCGAACCGTCAGCGGCATGGAAGTTGACCAGGTTCTGCCCGGCGAAAGCACCGACCAATGCCCGCACCTTGTTCGGGTTCTTCAAGGTGAAGGCCGGGTGCTGCATCAGTGCCTTGACCCGCGCCAGCCCGCCCGGCAAGGCACTTGCCGCCTGCACGCTGAACCACTGATCCATGACCAGCGGATTGTCCTTGAAGTGCTCGGCGAAGGTTTCCAGGGCCTTGGCCCGCTCAGCCTCGAACGGCGAGTTGACCAGCACTGCCAAGGCGGTGAGGCGCTCGGTCATGTTGTCGCACTGATCGAACTGCTCCAGGGTCGCTTCCACAACCTGCGGCTTGCCGCTCAACATCAGGTACGACAGCGCAATGTTCTGCAGGCTGCGGCGCGCGAAGTGCTCGGCAGAGGCGACGTAAGGGGTCTTGCGCGACACTTCGCGGTTGGCCTGGTAACGGGCCCACAGGGCGTCGAACAACTGCGCGGCGATCTGCTGGCGGGCAAACTCGCGGGCCGCGTGGATGGCGTCCACATCGGCCACCTGGCTGATCTCGGTGAGGTAGGCCTCGCCCGGCAGCGAGAGCATCTCGGCGACCATGGCAGGGTCCAGCGACTCATTGCCGACCACGGTACCCAGTGCGCTGATCAGGCGCTGGTCAAGCGTGAGCGCTTCGCCACGCTGTTGCTGGCCGATCAGTTCCTGCAGCACCTGTACCGCCAACTGCTGCCCCGCTTCCCAGCGGTTGAAGCCGTCGCTGTCGTGCTGCATGAGGAACATCAGCTGGTCGCGGTCGTAGGGGAAGCTCAGCTTGACCGGGGCGCTGAAGCCACGCAGCAACGAGGGCAGCGGCTGGCTGGCGATACCTTCGAAGGTGAAGGTCTGCTCGGCTTCGGTCACCGACAGCACGCGGCTGGTGCCGCAGGCGGCGCTTTCGCCGGCCAGGCGCAGCGGCAGGTCATTGCCTTCGGCGTCCAGCAGGCCCAGTGCCACCGGGATCACGAACGGCAGTTTCTCGACCTTGTCCGGGGTCGGCGGGCAGCTCTGGCGGAAGGTCAGACTGTAGCGCTGCGCAGCGGCATCGTAAGCCTCGCTGACTTCCAGGCGCGGGGTGCCGGCCTGGCTGTACCAGCGCTTGAACTGGCTCAGGTCGACGCCGTTGGCGTCTTCCATGGCCTTGATGAAGTCGTCGGTGGTCACCGCCTGGCCGTCATGGCGCTCGAAGTACAGGTCGCTGCCTTTGCGGAAGCCCTCGGCCCCCAGCAGGGTGTGGACCATGCCGACCACCTCGGCGCCCTTCTCGTACACCGTCAGGGTGTAGAAGTTGGAGATCTCGATGAAGCTGTCCGGGCGGATCGGGTGGGCCATGGGGCCGGCGTCTTCGGCGAACTGATGGGTGCGCAGGTAGGCGACGTCCTCGATGCGCTTGACCGTGCGCGAGTTCATGTCGGCGCTGAACTCGGCATCGCGGTACACCGTGAAGCCTTCCTTGAGCGACAGCTGGAACCAGTCGCGGCAGGTCACGCGGTTGCCCGACCAGTTGTGGAAGTACTCATGGGCGACCACGCCTTCGACGCGCTGGTGGGCGGCGTCGGTGGCGGTTTCGGCACGGGCCAGCACACAGCTGGAGTTGAAGATGTTCAGGCCCTTGTTTTCCATGGCGCCCATGTTGAAGTCGTTGACCGCGACGATCATGAAGATGTCCAGGTCGTATTCACGGCCGTAGACCTCTTCGTCCCAGCGCATGGACTTCTTCAGGCTGACCATGGCGTGGTCGCACTTGTCGAGGTTCTCTTCCTCGACATAGATACGCAGGGTCACGTCACGCCCGGACTGACGAGTGAATTCACTCTCGACACACCACAGGTCACCCGCCACCAGGGCGAACAGGTACGCCGGCTTCTTGAACGGGTCTTCCCAGGTGGCCCAGTGGCGGCCGTCTTCGGCCGGCCCGCTGCCGATCGGGTTGCCGTTGGACAGCAGCACCGGGTAGCGATGCTGTTCGGCGATCACCGTGGTGGTGAACACGCTCATCACGTCCGGGCGGTCGAGGTAGTAGGTGATCTTGCGGAAGCCCTCGGCCTCGCACTGGGTGCAGAACATCTTGCCGGACTTGTACAGGCCTTCCAGCGCGGTGTTGCTTTCCGGGTGGATCTTCACGCTGGTGTCGAGGGTGAAGCGCTCGGTTTTCGGCTGCAGGGTCAGGCTGCTGTCGTCGAGTTGGTAGTCGCCCGCTTGCAGTTCCTGGTCATCCAGCGAGGCGCGCAGCAACTCCAGCTGCTGGCCGTCGAGCACCAGTGGCGGCAAGCCCGCGCCACGCGCGGGGTTGCGCTGCATGACCAGTTGCGCGTGCACCAGCGTGTGGTCCTCGAACAGCTCGAAGGTCAGGTGCGTCTCGTCGATCAGGTACTCGGGGGCCTGATAGTCCTTGAGGTAGATCACTTGCGGTTGTTCGGTACGCATGGTGACGATCCTTTACTGGAGCACGGCCAGTTGATAGGCCGTGTACTTGCGAATGTTGATCACGCCGGTGTCGAAGATCAGGTACTGGCCCTTGATGCCCAGCAGCGTGCCTTCCACGACCGGGTCCTTGTCGAGGTTGAAGCTGACGATCTTTTTCGGGTAAGCCTCGACCGGGTAGCGCATCTGCACCACCTCGGCGTCGGGCAGCGGCTGGATGGCCTGCAGGCCAAAGCGCTCCTGCAGCCCACGGATACCGTCGGCGCAGGCGTCGAAAATCTGTTCGCGGATGGCCACCAGGTCGAGCACCTCGGCATCGCCCTTGAGCAATGCACGCCAGTTGGTGCGGTCCGGCACCTGGCTGCGCAGGATATCTTCGACCAGCCCGGACTGTTGCCGGGTGGCCACGCGCATGATCGGCAGCGCCTGGCTGGCGCCCTGGTCGAGCCAGCGGGTGGGCAGCTGGGTGGCACGGGTGATGCCGACCTTGATGCCCGACGAGTTGGCCAGGTACACCACGTGGTCGGTCATGCAGAACTGCTCGCCCCAAGACGGCTCACGGCAGGTGCCGGCGTCGTAGTGGCAGCGTTCCGGGGCCATGATGCACACGTCGCACTGGGCCAGCTTGGTCATGCAGGGGTAGCAGTAACCCTGGCTGAAGCTGGTCTTGGTGCGCTTGCCGCAGTGGGTGCAGTGGATGGCGCCGAGGTACTCCAGGCGGATCGACTGGCCGATCAGCGGGTTCACCGGCACCTGGGTGTCGTCCAGGCGGAAACTGTATTGAACGACCGGTGCTTCCAGACGCACCGCCATCTTGCTCAAAGAGCCACGAGCGAGTTCGATCAATGTACCGAGTCCGACTTGAACAGGATGTTGGCGATCGGCGCGGACTTCGATGCGCACTCTTGCGGGCCCATGTAGCCGGTGCGCTGGTCTTCGGGCAGGTTCTGGATTTCCCAGGCGATCACGGCCTGCAGCGACAGTTCTTTCTGCTCGGCGGTGAGCTTGCGGCCATCGGACCATTTGCCGATTTCGACGGCCGTTTTCAGGCTTTCGTAGATCTCGGGGGTGATGTTTTCGATCATTTGCGCGAACGTGGACATGGTGTCTCCTCAGTCAGGCGGACAGTTTACGCCGGGCGAGCCATCCACCCAAGAGCCCCGTCAGGCAACCGATGAGCAACCCGCCCACGTGGGCGGCGTTGGCGATCTGGCCAAAGCCGAGCTGCCCCACCACACCGCTCAGGCACACCAGCAGCCAGATCAGCATCATCGCCAGCACGCCCCGGGGCAGGCTGAATTGCGGGTTGGGCGCCAGCTTCTGGTACAGCCAGACATGCCCGAGCAAGCCGTACAGCACGCCGGACAAGCCGCCGAACAGGCTCGGCCCGCTGGTGAAGTGCTGGGCCAGGTTGGACACCAGGCTGAACAGCAGGGTCAAAGACAGCAGCATCCACGGGCCCTGGCGCAGTTCGATGCGCTTGCCCAGCTCCCAGTACCACATCCCGTTCATCGCCAGGTGCAGCACGCCGAAGTGCAGCAGCATGGGCGACACCAGGCGCCACCACTGGCCTTCGCCGAGCGCCTGCAGCAGCGGGGTGAAATACAGGTACTCGCCCTGCACCTGGAACGGCAGGAAGGTGAACCAGGCGATGGTGGTCAGGTTGTCGCCCAGGCCGGTCAGGCCGGCGACCACCAGGCACAGGAACAGCACGCTGGCGGTGACCTTGCAGGCGATGGCCTGTTCTTTCAAGGACGGCGCAGGCGCAGGCAAGCTACCTTGCGCTGGCTCCGGGATGGCTTGCAGATCGGCATTGCCGTCGGGGTAGCGCGTGTACAGCTCGCGAACATCCTCGGCAATCGCCGGCGGCACCCACAGCACCTGCTCCCCGCCCTCCTCGACCACCCGGTGCGGCACCTGCAGGCGCCGCAGCAGGGCGACGAAACCGCTGAGGTCGACCGCCAGCGGCAGGCGCAGCACTTCGATCACGTTCATTGATTGGCCTGTGGGCGTTCGACGTCGACCCAGACGAACTTGTGCGGGTCGATGCGGGTTTCGTCATCCAGCCGGTACGCGGCCAGCTTGCCGTACAGCACGGCACTGTAGTCCAGGCAGGCCAGGTTGCCGCGGATCGGCGCCGGGCGGCCGCTGCGCCAGTAGTGGCCAACGAACAGCAGCGGTTCGTCCTCGGTGTAGCGCAACAGGGCGTTCTTCTGGTGGTGGCTGAGCGGCGCACGCGCCACCTCGTCGGGCAACGCGTCGGGCTGGAAGACGATATCGCCGTAGGTCTGCGGGTCCTCTTCCCAGAACTTGGTGCGGAAGAAGGCGCGGGTCAGGCCATCGCCGCCGGTCAGCGTCAGGCCGTCCGGCAGGCGCATGTCGGTGCCGCGCAGCAGGCGATTGCACACGGTAGCGGCGAAGCTGCCGGACACTGCCGAGGCCTGTACGAAGTGCTCGTCGATGCAGCCGTTGGGGTATTGCTTGCGCAGCGGTTCGATCAACTGCGGATCCCAGCAGGCGTGCACCAGGCGGAAACGTCCGGCGTCGACGAACAGCGGCAGCTCGTAGAACCACTGGATGAAGTCGTGCCAGTCGCCGGGGTGCTGGGCGAACTGGGTGAGGGTTTCATCGATCAGCCGGGCATGCCGTGGCGTGTGCTCGCGCACGTAGGCCTTGCCACTGCCCGGCAGGGCCGGCGTGACCCAGCCCAGGGCGTTGTATTCGTGGTTGCCCATGATGCAGAAGGCCTGGCCGGCCTCGACCATGTCGTGGACGATGTGCAGCGCTTCGCGAATGCGCGGGCCGCGGTCGACGATATCGCCGAGGAACAGCGCCTGGCGCCGTGGGTGCCGCCAGACACCACCGATGCGTTTGTAACCGAGGGCGTCGAGCAGGCGCTCGAGGGTGAGCGCACAGCCGTGCACGTCACCGATGATGTCGAAACTGCGCGCCGGATCGAGCATCAGTCGTCCCTGCCCCCCAGGCGGCTGCCCCAGCCAAGCTTGGTGCGGCAGACCTCGTAGTAGTTGTGGTCGAGCGGATGGATCAGGCGCAGCTTCTGCGGCTTCTTGCTCACCGTGATGGTGTCGCCGGGGGCGCAGGTGAAGTGGTTCTGGCCATCACAGGAGACCTGCGGGTAGATCTGCAGGTCGTTGGACACCACGATCTTCAACTCGCTGTTGCCATCCACCACGATCGGCCGGCCCGACAGCGTGTGCGGGTACATCGGCACGATGACGATGGCGTCGAGCTTGGGGTGCATGATCGGCCCGCCGGCGGACAGCGCATAGGCCGTAGAACCGGTGGGGGTGGCGACGATCAGGCCGTCGGCCTTCTGGCTGCAGACGAACTGGCCGTCGATGTAGATCTCGAACTCGATCATCCGCGTCGATTTGCCCGGGTGCAGCACCACGTCGTTGAGCGCATCGCCCTGGCCGATGGCCTCGTGGTGGCGGCGCACCTCGGCCTGCAGCAGGAAGCGGTTCTCTACCAGGTAGTGGCCGTCGAGCACTTCGGCGACTTTCTGCTCCAGCTCATCGGGGCGGATATCGGTGAGGAAACCCAGGTTGCCGCGGTTGATGCCCAGCACCGGGATGTTGTGCCGGGCCAGGGCGCGGGCGGCGCCAAGCAGGCTGCCGTCGCCACCGACCACGATGACCAGGTCGCACACCTCGCCCAGCAGCTTGCGGGTGGAAGTTTGCAGGCCGTGGCCGGGCAGTACTTCGGCGATGGTGTCCTCGAGGATCACGTGCAGGTGGCGCTCGAGGAGGAATTTTTTCAGTCGGCGAATGGTGTCGAGCACCTGGGAGCTGCCAAGGCGTCCGATGATACCGATATTGCGAAATTGCTCCATGGTGCTCCTGCAAGGCTCTGCGGCGGGGTGACTATGCCGGGATTATGGGCGAAAGCACCGGGCAGCGGCAAACCGGCTATGCTCGCGGGATGATGCCCTTCGCCGACCTCGCCCCCCTGCCCCGCCAGTTGCGCCACCCCGCGGTGCGCGACCTGGCCTGGACGATCCTGTCGCCGCCCCTGCTGCAAGACACCCCGCAGCCACAGCGCCACCCGCTCCACGCCAGCGGCTGGGCCGACGACCCGGCGCGCCTGGCCGACTGGCTGCGCGCACTCGACCAGGCCCCGGCGCCGTTGCTCGAAGGGCTGGCACGCCTGAGCAGCCGTCGGCTGGGGCTGTATTACGAAGCGCTGTGGCAGTTCGCCTTGCGCCAGGCGCCGGGCATCGAGCTGCTGGCGGCCAACCTGGCGATCCGCGATGGCGGGCACACCCTGGGCGAGCTGGATATCCTGCTGCGCGACCGCGAAGGCGATCATCACCTGGAGCTGGCAATCAAGCTTTACCTGGGGCCCAGTACGGGTGAGGGCAGCGACCCGGCCGATTGGCTCGGGCCTGGCTGTCATGACCGGCTGGGACAGAAACTGGCGCACCTGGCGCACCACCAGTTGCCCATGTCGAGTGGCCCGCACAGTCGTCAGGTGCTCGACGCGCTGGGCGTGGATCAGGTGCAGGCACACCTGTGGCTGGCCGGTTATCTGTTCTATCCCTTGGCAGGCCCGCCAGCCCGACCGCCCGCCGGCAGCAACCCCGAACACCTGCGTGGCGGCTGGCTGCATCGGCGAGACTGGGCCAGCGACCCGGCGCAGCGCTGGCAGCCCCTGCCCCGCCATGCCTGGCTGGCACCGGCACACCTGGCGCCAGGGGACTGTTTGAGTGCAACGCAATTCCAGGCGTGGCTGGCGGGGCTGGACGCCCACGCCCCCGCGCAACTGCTGGCCAGAATGGCGCAGCAGGCAGACGGGGCCTGGGAAGAGGTCGAGCGGGTATTCCTGGTGGCCGACAGCTGGCCACACCTGCCTGGGTGATGAGCCCAGGCCCCTTCAGCGGCTGACCCGTGAAGAGGCTCGGCAGGCGCGAGGGAAGATCAGGAAGCCTCGGCCACAGGCTCAGGCGCCGGGCAATGTGCCTGGGCATCCTGCGGCCACAGCACCTTGCCCTTGCCATCCACTACCTGCTCCGCACCGCACGGCAGACGGTTGGTGTCGAACACCACGGTGCCGTCCAGGCGGTACAGGGCACGCAGGGTTCGCACGGCGTCGTCGCCATTGCCCTCGACCCGGTAGCCGAAGATCGCACCCCTTGCTTCGTCAACCTGCAGGTCTTGCCATTTGGCCGGCACCAGCAGCTTGCCGTCGAGGTCGTACAGCGCCCGCGAAGCGTCCGAAGTGCTGCCCTCGGAAGCCACCAGATGGTGCCCGTCCGCCGTCAGCTTGATCATCACGAACTGCTCAGGCTTGATCAGCACCTTGCCCTGCTCGTCCATCAGGCCCACGGTGGCGGCCTCGCTCGGCATGCCGAGGAACGTCACGGTCTTGCGCGGCGACTTCAGTTCGGTGAAGGCAAAGCGCTTGGGGGTGATCACGCCGATCTGCTGGTAGGTGGGCTGAACCAGCACTTTGCCCTGGTCCAGGTCGATGGTGCCGTAGGTCGCCAGGAAGGCATTCTGCAGCTTGCCGATATGGTTGAAGCCCGGGCGATGGCCGCTCATGCCCATCAGGCCGAGGCCTGCGTCACCGACCGAATCGTATTCGGGCTGGATCAGCCACTTGCCGTCGTGGCCGATCATGCCGGCCTTGCCACGATCTTCCTCGGTGCGTGGCACCTGCACCATGGCACCGATCTTGCCGAAGGTTTCGCAGCTCTGGTATTGCGCCTCGATGATCACCTTGCCTTGGTAGTCGAGGTAACCACAGGGTTTGTCGTAGCCATCACGGTATCCCACCAGGCCAGCGCCCGGGGTGCCCAGCCAGTATTTACCGAGCGGGATCACCAGATCGCCTGCGGCATTGGCCAGGCCGACCCCGGTTTGCCCTTCGCGGGAGACCACCAGGAAACCATCCGCCGCGCTGGTAATGGTGTCGAAATCAAGCTTGCGCAGCACCTTGGTCTGCAGGTTGTAGCCCCAGTTTTCACTGCCTTTCTGGGCGAGCACCCAGTTGCCGCGCTTGGCGAAATCGTCGCGCACGTACATCGAGTCGAACACCGCTTCGCTGACCTTCTCGCCCTTGGGCGTAAGGATGCCGCGCCGCTCATCCAGCTCAACGACGATGAAGTCATTCTCGCCACCGACATAGATGCTATCGAACGCGGCCGGCAGGACTTCCTTGCCCTGCTCGTCCATCACCCCGGACTTGCCATCGCGCACGAAACCGAACAGGCCCGGCGTCAAGGGGAAGACCTCATCGGTGAGCTCGGCGCGCAGCACCTGCTTGCCGTCGCCACTGGCCAGGTTCCAGTAGTCGCCTTTGCCAAAGATGAAGGCATTGGTGAAGGGCTGGGTGTAGATCAGGTCGTAGTCGTTGTCGGGGCCGACGCGAAAGGCGCCATTTTGATCCAGTACCGCGCACTGGTCGTTGACGCACAGCGGAATGGTCATCTGGGCAACCGGCGGCGTCTTGACGGCCGGGGCTTGCTCACAACCGGCAAGCAGCAGGGAAAGGGAAGCGAACAGCGCCGCCCGAGGGGCGGTAATCAGGGGTTTCATTGAACACATCATCCTTGTGCGATAGAAAACAGGCGCAGGCCCATGGCCACCACCTGGTTCGCTATGTCGGCTGCACTTGATAGATCTGAAGCAAGCCGTTTTTCACGCCAGCGATTAAAGTTGAGGGCAGGCGCCAATCAAGAGCGCCCTTCCAGACCTGATGACGAGGATCCACCATGGTTTCATCCACCCCCGCAGCCCATTACTCGCGGCTGTCGATCACCCTGCACTGGCTGATGCTGGTGCTGCTGGCCGCCGTCTACGCCTGCATCGAGCTGCGCGGCCTGTTCCCCAAGGGCAGCGCCGAACGCGATGTGATGAAGGATTTGCACTTCATGCTTGGCCTGAGCGTGTTCGTGCTGGTGTGGCTGCGCCTGGCCCTGCGCCTGTCGCGCCCCACCCCAGCGATCGTGCCCAAGCCACCGGCCTGGCAGACCGGGTTGTCGCACCTGGTGCACCTGCTGCTGTACCTGATGATGATCGGCCTGCCGCTGGCCGGCTGGGCGATCCTCAGCGCCGCCGACAAGCCGATCCCCTTCTATGGCCTGGAGCTGCCGGCCATCGTCGCGCCGGACCCGGACCTGGCCAAGTTCATCAAAGGCTGGCATGAACGCATCGGCAGCTGGGGCTACTGGCTGATCGGCCTGCACGCGCTGGCCGGGCTGTATCACCACTACGTGCGCCGCGACAACACCCTGCTGCGCATGCTGCCCTACAAGTAACCGCGTCGCCCCTGCAGGCCACCGCTGTGCAGGAACACCAGGCGGGTGCCGGGCCTGAAGCGCCCGGCCGCCACCTGGTCACGCAGGGCCAGCAGCGCCTTGCCGGTGTACAAGGCTTCCAGCGGTATGCCAGCCTGCTGTTCGCTATCGGCGACGAACGCCAGCAGCTCGTCGTCGATCCGGGCAAAGCCGCCTCGGCTGGCTTCATGCAGCGTGTATCCGTTCGGGCCCGCCAGGGCCGCCACGGTTTGCGGCACGCCATGATCCAGGGGCACGGCCAGGGCGCCATGCACCGCATGCCTGCCCTGCTCCGCCAGCACCAGCCCCGCCAGGGTGGTGCCGGTACCGGCGGCCAGCCACCAGGCGTCGTAATCCTGCCAACCCAGCGCGGCCAGTTGCGCCCGGCACTGCTCGACGATCAGCGCGCAGCCCTGGGCACCGGCGGGGCCGCCGCCGCCTTCGGGGATGCAGTGCCAGCCTGGATAACGGGCCTGCCAGGGCTGCCAGAAACCCGCCTGGTGCCGGTCTCGGTAACCGGCGTAACCCAGCCAGTGCAACTGCATGCCCAGCGCCCGAAGGTCGCGCACGGTCGGCGTGTCCTGCTCATGGCCACGCAGCAGCCCGGCGGTGGCGAAGCCGAAGCGCTTGCCGGCAGCGGCCAGGGCATGCAGGTGGTTGGAGTGGTTGCCGCCCAGGCTGATCAGGCCCGGTGATCCGGCCTGTCGGGCTTCGAGCAGGTGGTGGCGCAGCTTGAACCATTTGTTGCCGCTGATCAGTGGGTCGATCAGGTCAAGACGCAGGACGGCGGCCTCCAGACCGGCATGCTGGAGCCAGGGCAGGTCGAGGCGTTGCAGGGGGGCTTGGGGCAGGGAGAATTCGGGCATGGCGCGAGTTTATCAGTAGCCCGGACAAACGCATCGCGGGGCAAGCCCGCTCCCACGATAGCCCGTGGGAGCGGGCTTGCCCCGCGATTGCGATGGATCAGAGCTCGGCGGCCAACCTCGACCCCTGGTTGATCGCGCGCTTGGCATCCAGCTCTGCAGCCACGTCCGCGCCACCGATCAGGTGCACCGACTGCCCCGCTGCCAACAACCCTTCGTGCAACTCGCGCAGCGGGTCTTGCCCTGCGCAGACGACGATATTGTCCACCGCCAGCAACTGCGGCTCGCCTTCACCGACGCGCACATGCAAGCCGGCATCGTCCACGCTCAGGTACTCGACGCTGTTGAGCATCTGCACCTGCTTGTTCTTCAGCCCCGTGCGGTGGATCCAGCCGGTGGTCTTGCCCAGGCCGTCACCGACCTTGGTTTTCTTGCGCTGCAGCAGGTACACCTGGCGCGCCGGAGCATGCGGTTCGGCCTTGATACCGGCCACGCCGCCACGGGCCTGCAACTGGCCGTCGATGCCCCACTCCTTCCAGAACGCCTCGCGGTCCTGGCTGGTGGCCACGCCCTTGTGCACCAGGTACTCGGACACATCGAAACCGATACCGCCGGCGCCGATCACCGCCACCCGCTCGCCCACCGGCTTGCGCTCCAGCAGCACGTCCAGGTAACTGAGCACCTTGGCGTTGTCGATGCCGGGGATGGCCGGGGTGCGCGGTGCGATGCCGGTGGCCAGGATGATTTCGTCGAAACCGCCCTCGACCAGCGCTGCCACATCGACGCGCGTATCGAGCCGCAGGTCGACGCCGGTGCTCTTCACCTTGTTACGGAAGTAGCGCAGGGTCTCGAAGAACTCCTCCTTGCCCGGCACACGCTTGGCCACATTGAACTGCCCGCCGATTTCGCTGGCGGCATCGAACAGGGTCACCTGGTGGCCACGCTCGGCAGCCACGGTGGCGGCAGCCAGGCCGGCTGGGCCGGCGCCGACCACGGCGATGCGCTTGACGTTGAGCACTGGCAGGTAGTTGAGTTCGGTCTCGTGGCACGCACGCGGGTTGACCAGGCAGCTGGTCAGTTTGCCGCCGAAGGTGTGGTCCAGGCAGGCCTGGTTGCAGCCGATGCAGGTGTTGATCTCGTCGCCGCGGCCTTGGGCGGCCTTGTTGACGAAGTCCGGGTCGGCCAGGAACGGCCGGGCCATCGACACCATGTCGGCGTCGCCTTCGGCCAGCACGGCCTCGGCCACCTCAGGGGTGTTGATGCGGTTGGTGGTGATCAGCGGAATGCTCACCGCGCCGCGCAGCTTGGCGGTGACCTTGCTGAATGCCGCACGCGGCACTTTGGTGGCGATGGTCGGGATGCGCGCCTCGTGCCAGCCGATACCGGTGTTGATCAGGGTGGCGCCAGCCTGCTCGATGGCCTTGGCCAGCAGCACGATCTCTTCCCAGTTGCTGCCGCCCTCGACCAGGTCGAGCATCGACAGGCGGAAGATGATGATGAAGTTCGGCCCTACCGCCTCGCGGACCCGGCGCACGATCTCCACCGCCAGGCGCATGCGGTTCTCGTAGCTGCCGCCCCAGCGGTCAGTGCGGTGGTTGGTGTGGGCCGCCAGGAACTGGTTGATGAAGTAGCCTTCCGAACCCATGATTTCGACGCCGTCATAGCCGGCGCGCTGGGCCAGGCTTGCACAGGTGACGAAGTCGGCGATCTGCTTCTCGATGCCCTCCTCGTCCAGCTCCTTGGGCTTGAACGGGTTGATCGGCGCCTGGATGGCACTGGGCGCCACCTGCTTGGGGCTATAGGCATAGCGGCCGGCGTGAAGGATCTGCAGGCAGATCTTGCCACCGGCTGCATGCACGGCCTCGGTGACGATCCGGTGCTTGTCGGCCTCGGCTTCGGTGCTCAGCTTGGCCGCCCCGGAATACACCCCGCCCTCGTCGTTGGGGGCGATGCCGCCGGTGACCATCAGACCGACGCCACCGCGGGCACGCTCGGCGAAGTAGGCCGCCATGCGCTCGAAGCCGCCGGGGCGCTCTTCGAGGCCGGTGTGCATCGAGCCCATCAACGTGCGGTTGCGCAAGGTGGTGAAGCCCAGGTCGAGCGGGGCCAGCAGGTGCGGATAAGGGGTGTTGGCCATGGAAAAGCTCCACAGGTGGCGTGATCACGGAATGCGGGAACCTCGAAGGCGGGCCCCGTCGTTTGTCTGTGGCCGACATTAAACAGGCGTTTGAATGCGCTCAATGATCGAAACTGACAACTTATTGATCCTGCTGCACAGCAGGCTTACCCTAACCTCCTCTTTCCCCACTGCGCTGAACCGCTCCATGCGAAAACTGCTAGCCGGCGCCCTGGCGCTGGTCATCATCGCCGGCCTCTGCGGCTATGGCTTCTGGACCCTGCAACGCCCGGAAGGCCACTACCTGTCCGACCTGCGTATCGAGCTGGCCCTCAACCAGGGGGTGCCGGGCGAGCACGGCAACCTCCTGGGTGTGGAGCCGCTGCTGTACCCAGGCGATTACCAGAACCTTGCGCGCCTGCACCGCAAACTGTCGGCGTACCTGCAGCAGGCCCGCGACCAGGGCCTGGTGAATGCCCGTACCGTGGTGGTGCTGCCCGAGCATATCGGCACCTGGCTGTGGGCCCGTGGCGAGAAGAACGAGCTGTACCAGGCCACCCGCGACCGCGAGGCCTGGCAATGGCTGGAGTTGAGCAACCCGCTGCGCTACGGCCTGGCAATGCTGTCGGCCAGCGGCGACGACCGGCGCAGCGATGCGCGCCTGCGCATGAAGGCCGCGCAGATGGCCGCCGACTACCAGCAACTGTTCGGCGGCCTGGCGCGGGAGTTCGGGGTCACCCTGGTGGCCGGCTCGATCGTCCTGCCCGCCCCTTATGTGAAGAACGGCGTGCTGCATGCCGGCAGCGGCCCGCTGTTCAACAGCAGCCTGGTGTTCGCCGCTGACGGCAGCGTGCTGGGGCAACCGCAATACCAGCGCTACCCAGACAGCGAAACCCGCCGCTACATCCACCATGGCCGCCAGCAGCCGCTGCAGGTGCTGCAGACGCCCGCCGGGCGCCTGGGCGTGTTGGTCGGCAGTGACAGCTGGTACCCGGACAACTACCGGCTGCTGGCCGGGCAGTCGGTACAGTTGATCGCCAACCCGGCGTTTCTCAGTGGCAAGCAGCGCTGGCAACTGCCCTGGCGCGGCAACCGCCACCAGGCCGCGGCGGCCGAACTGCCGTTGCAGCGTGGCGAGGTCAGCGAGCAGGAGGCCTGGCAACGGCTGACCCAGGCGGCCAGCGACGGCGCCGCCAGCATGAGCGTGTTCATGCGCGGGCAGTTCTGGGAGCAGAGCGGTGGCGGCCAGGGCTTTGCCAGCGAGGCTGGCACCTTGTGGGCGGGCAGCGCCAGCCAGGGCGCCCGCCTGCTCAACCTGTGGCTGTAACGCCATGCCCCGTCAGCGCGTGCGCCTGGGTGAGTTGTCGGTAGGCTTCGTCCAGCCCCTGGCCGAAGCGCTCGGCCAGCTCGGCCACGATCCGCAGCCCCTGCTGCTGCGTTATGGGCTGGATAATCGGCGCCTGGCCGAACCCGGGGCGCGCCTGTCGATCCCGCGCTACATGCACCTGGGCCACGCCGCCATCGCCTTGAGCGCTGAGCCTGCCCTGGGTTTGCACATGGGCCAGCTCAGCCGCCTGGCCCAGGCCGGGTTGGCCGGCGTCACCGCTGCCCAGGCGCCGACCCTCGGCGAGGCCGCACGCACGCTGCTGCGCTTCGAACCGCTGTATGCCGCCAACTACCGTGGCCAGTCGAGCTTTCACGAAGACCCGCAAGGCGCCTGGCTGCGCTTCTACTCCATCAGCCCGTACAACGCCTACAACCGCTTCGTGGTCGACTCGCTGCTCGGCGGCTGGCTGGCGCAGCTGTCGAGCCTGGCCGGCAGGCCGATCCAGGCCGAGCGGCTGGAGATCGAGTTCGAAGCGCCGGCTTATGCCGATCAGTACCAGCGCCTGTGCAGCACCACCGTGCAGTTTGGCGCCGCGGCCAACCAGTTACGCCTGGGCCAGGCCACCCTGGCCCTGGCCAACCCGCAACACTGCCCGAGCACCTGGCAGCACCTGTTGCAGCTGTGCGAAACGGAACTGGCCCAGCGCACCCGGGTACGCAGCCTGGGCGAACGCATCACCCACTTGCTGGGGCCGCTGCTCAATGGTGGCCGCGAACCGGATCTGGAGGAAGTGGCGCAGCACCTGCAGATGCCCACCTGGACCCTGCGGCGCAAACTCGCCGAAGAAGGCACGCGCTATCGCAACCTGCTCAACGACACACGCCGCGACCTGGCCGAGACCTACATCCGCGACACCGAGCTAGCCTTCGGCGAAATCGCCTATCTGCTGGGGTTTGCATCGGCCGAAGCCTTCCAGCGCGCATTCAAGCGCTGGACGGGCGTAACGCCGGGGGAGTATCGCCGCCATCAGCGGCAGGTGGGTTAGAGCTCGGTGGCGTCGTCCGCCGGCTCAGGCACATCCAGTTCATAAGCCTGGAATTCGAGCAATTCTTCCTGGTAGTCGTCCATCTGCCTGCTTCCTCGTTCTTCATTCGTGGGATCCACCGCCACCCTAAGCGCTTCGGATGACGGAACTATTACAGCCCCATGAACGGTAAACGTAGCAGGCCTATAGGAAGTTAGCGACAGCTCACGGCGAAGCCGGTGCCGCCTCGCTCTGCGCAGGCTGATGCTGGACCTGGATCGGGGCCGCCTCGACAGGCGGTGCAACCGGTTGCGAACCGTGGCTGTCATCCACCACCGGGGCTGCTGGCGCTTCGTGAACGGGCACGGCGGGGGCTGGCTCAGGGGCAGCAGGCGCGCTGGCCTGGGCTGCGGCAGGCACGGCCACCGGGGCGCTTGCCGCCAGCGGCGCCGCATCTGGCTGGGTGGGTGCCAGCGGGGTTGGCGCAGGCTCGGGCAGCCCCAAGGCCGGCGCTGGTTGCTCCACTTTCGGCGGCTCGGCAGGGGTATCGGCCTTCTTCACCTTTTTCGGCTTTGGTAGGTAGCCCTCCACCAAGGCGAAATAACGTTCGTAGAACTGTGGCGCGGCCACTGTCTCGCTGGCCACCTTGACCATCGAGTCGTCGCTGGAGCCGATCGGCATCGACACCGAGCCCAGCACCCCGACCCCCAGGCTGGCAGAAGTGTTGGATTTTTTCAGGGTGTAGCGGTCCTGCAGGGCGTTGGCGAACATGGTCGAACGCTGCTTGTCGCTCATGTCCGGCACGCAGGTGATGTTGAAGCTGATCTGCATGTGGTTTTCGGCGTTCTGCTGAAAACTCTTGTTGCCGGCCACCTGGTTGGCATCGCTGCTGGTGATGATGTAGCCCTGGCTGAGCAGCGCACGCCGGGCAGCTTCGCAGGAGCCCGCTTCGCTGACCGGGAAACTGCGTGAGAAGGTGCCCGAGTCGTCGAAGTTCTCGTGCTCGTACACGGTAGCCTTCTTCGAGGAGCAACCGGATACGCCCGCCAGCACAAGGGCCAGCCCGAGCGCACCGTAGACGGATGATCTGGACATCGTGAATTCCGGGTAAATCGAACGGTGCCTATTGTGCAACACATCCACAAGCCACCGAAACCTTGAAAGGGCCAACATTGTGCAAGGTTCATGTAAAGGCGTGGATAACGCAGGCCAAAGCACCGGGAACCTTCTCGCGATCATTAGCGATTTTTCGCACGCCAGTCACAAGAACCTCCTAACCAGACAAGGAAATTCCCTCGCTAGACTCATTCGCCCGTTCGAATGCCCAAGGAAATCGCTGATGAAGAATCTGCCGGTCCGCCTGAAACTGTTGCTTAGCCTCTCCCCACTGGTCTTGCTGGCGGCCCTCCTCGTGCTGACCGCGATCTTCACCCTCGGCACCCTGACCCATCGGGCTGAACGCCTGGTCTCGGTCAACTACATTCTCGATAACCTCAACGACATCCGCGCGACACAGATGGCCTATGCGCTGAACGGTGAACACGCAGAGCTGGAAAACCTGCGCGAGGCCTACCGAAAAATGAACGGGCTGATCGACGAAAATCTGACGCAGATGCCCTACCCACAGGCGCAGGTCCATCTTGGCGCCACACGCAAGATCATGGGCAACTACATGGGCGACCTGCAACACAGCCTCGAAGCAGGTGCCGAGACATTGGCCGGCCCCACGGGCAAACAGCTCACCACACAAGTGCTGGCGGCCATCGAACACATCAACCAGCTCATCACCGAGCAGAATCAGGTCAGTGCCGCCGAACTCGGCCAACGCACGCGCCTCATGCTCGCCGTGTTCTGCGGCACACTGCTGCTGGCCTGCCTGGCAGCCTGGTTGCTGATCCGGCAGATCTGCGCCCCCCCTGCAACAGGCCCTGGACATGGCCCGACGCATTGGCGAAGGCGACCTGAGCACCAGTGACCTTGGCCCACGCCGCGATGAGTTCGGCCAACTGCTCCAGGCCCTTGAGCGCAGCAGCGCCAATTTGCGCGGTATCTTGTGCCGGATCGGCCAGGGCTCTGAGCAGCTTTCACAGGCCTCTGCGGCCCTGGCTTGCGTGATCGAACGCACCAGCAGCGGCGCCGCCAGCCAGCAGAACGAAACCCGCCAGGTGGCGGCGGCGATGAGCCAGATGGCCTGCGCCGTGCAGGAGGTGGCGCACAACAGTTCGCTGGCCAGCGAAGCTACCCGCCAGGCCACTGACAAGGCCGAACTCAGTCAGCAGGTGGTCAGCGATACCCAGCGTCAGGTTGCCCAACTGGCCAGTGACATCAGCAGCAGCACCGAGGCCGTGCAACAGCTGTACGCCTCTGCCGAGCAGATCAACTGCATCACGGCGGTTATCCGCTCGGTGGCCGAGCAAACCAACCTGCTGGCCCTGAACGCGGCCATCGAGGCCGCCCGCGCGGGCGAAGCCGGGCGCGGCTTCGCGGTGGTGGCCGACGAAGTGCGCGGTCTCGCCCTGCGTACCCAGCGCTCCACTGCCGAGATCGAAACACTGATCACTCGCCTGCAGGACGGTGCGCGCCAGGCGGTGGAATGTCTGCAAGGCAACCGCCGCGTGGCCAGCACCACCGTTGAGCTTGCCAATCAGGCGAGCGAGGCCCTGCAGGTCATCACGACCAGCGTTGATGATATCCAAGGCATGAACCAGCAGATTGCAGCCAGTACCGAGCAGCAAAGCACGGTGGTGGTGACCATTCGCCGTAATGTGGAACGGGTGCGCGATGTCGCCGGCCACTCACTCAATGCCAGCCGGCAAATCGAGGAGGCGTCTATCGAACTGGAGCGGGTGGGCGGTGAGCTGAAAGGGTTGATCGGCAATTTCAGGCTCTGAAACAGGCAACCTGCCGACCGCCAGAAATGAAAAAAGCGACCCGAAGGTCGCTTTTTTGTTGTTCCGAGCTCTTCAAGGGGCTCAGAACTTAAGATGGCGCAGCGGACGGGACTCGAACCCGCGACCCCCGGCGTGACAGGCCGGTATTCTAACCGACTGAACTACCGCTGCGTATCGCTCGGGCTTGCACCCGATTGAAACTGGGATCCAGGCTTTCAAGCGTCTAGGACGCGAAAGCCAGGCACAAAAAAAGCGATGCGAGATCGCCTTTTTTGTTTTGCTTCGAACTGTTCAAGGAGTTCAAAACACAAGATGGCGCAGCGGACGGGACTCGAACCCGCGACCCCCGGCGTGACAGGCCGGTATTCTAACCGACTGAACTACCGCTGCGTATCGTTCAGGTTTGCACCTGATTGAAACTGGGATCAGCCTCAGGCATATTTGCCTTCGACTTCAGACCGGTGCCAGGCACCCATCTGATACTGAAAAATGGCGCGGCGGACGGGACTCGAACCCGCGACCCCCGGCGTGACAGGCCGGTATTCTAACCGACTGAACTACCGCCGCGCAGTGTGGACTTGCGTCCTGTTCCTCTCTGACATTCGGCTTCGTTAGAAGCATCCTGTACCAGGAACGTTCTCAGGAAGTGGTGGGTGATGACGGGATCGAACCGCCGACCCTCTGCTTGTAAGGCAGATGCTCTCCCGGCTGAGCTAATCACCCCCGCGATGTTGCTTGTTGCGTTTGCTTCGCTGAGGCCGCGAAATTTACGCAGGTACCGATGCTAAGTCAATAGCCCCATTGAATTTTTTTTAAAAAAGATGAAAAAGCAGCTGCTAGCTTGAAGCTGCAAGCGGCAAGAAAAAAGCACGTCGCCTGCACACCCCTTTGAAACCCTGAAAACAACGAAAGGACCTCGCGGTCCCTTCTTGCAGCTTGAAGCTAATAGCTTGTCGCTCAGGTGTAGATCATCTTGCGGGTCATGCCGCCATCGACCACGAATTCCTGGCCGGTGACGAACCCCGCCTGGCGCGACAGCAACCATGCCACCAAGGCCGCCACGTCCTCCACCGTCCCTACCCTGCCCGCCGGATGCTGGGCATGGTCGGCCTCAGTCAGGGGCTCGGCTCGACGCTGCGACGGGTCACGGGCATCGATCCAGCCGGGGCTGACGGCATTGACGCGGATTTCCGGCCCCAGGCTCATCGCCAGGGCGTGGGTCAGTGCCATCAGCCCGCCTTTACTTGCCGCATAGGCTTCTGTATCCGGCTCGGACTGCCGGGCACGGGTAGAGGTCAGGTTGACGATGGCACCGCCATGGGCGCGCAGGTACGGTGCGCAATGCTTGGCCAGCAGCATCGGACCATTGAGGTTGACCGCCAGCACACGGTTCCACTGGCTGAGCGACAGGCTTTCCAGCGTCTGGTTGTGCGGATTGGCGATGGCCGCATTGCTCACCAGCGCATCCAGCCGGCCGAACTGCCCGAGCACTTCGGACACCCCGGCACTGACCTGGGCTTCGTCGGCAACATCCATGCTGATGAACCAGGCATTGTCGCCCAGCGCCTTGGCCACCCGGGCGCCACGCTGACGATCCAGGTCACTGAGGACGACTTGCCAACCTTCGCAGATCAGCCAGGCGGCGATGCCCAGGCCGATGCCGCGCGCGGCACCGGTAACCAGGGCCACCCGGCCGTTATGGCCAGGCTCGCCACCCTTCCAGTCGATCACAGCGCCGCCAGACCGCGGGCAAGATCGGCTTGCAGGTCAGCCACATCTTCCAGGCCGACGGCGACGCGGATCAGGCTGTCACGGATGCCCGCCGCTTCACGCTCCTGCGCCGACAAGCGGCCGTGGGAGGTGGTGGCCGGGTGGGCGATGGTGGTCTTGCTGTCGCCCAGGTTGGTGGTGATCGAGATCACCCGAGTAGCATCGATGAAGCGCCAGGCGCCCTCTTTGCCACCCTTGACCTCGAAGCTGACCACCGCGCCGAAACCGCTCATCTGGCGCTTGGCCAGCTCGTGCTGCGGATGGCTCGGCAGCCCGGCGTAGTGCACCTTCTCCACACCGTCCTGCTGTTCGAGCCACTCGGCCAGGCGCTGGGCGCTCTCGCAATGGGCACGCATGCGCAGCTTGAGCGTCTCCAGGCCCTTGGTGAAGATCCAGGCATTGAACGGGCTGAGGGTCGGCCCGGCGGTGCGCAGGAAGCCCACCACTTCTTTCATCTGCTCGCTGCGCCCAGCGACCACGCCGCCCATGCAACGGCCCTGGCCGTCGATGAACTTGGTGGCCGAATGGAACACGATGTCGGCGCCAAGCTTGAGCGGCTGCTGCAAGGCCGGGGTGCTGAAGCAGTTGTCCACCACCAGCATGGCACCACGGGCATGGGCGATCTCGGCCAGCGCGGTGATGTCCACCAGCTCGGCCAGCGGGTTGGACGGCGACTCGACGATCAACAGCTTGGTGTTGGCCTTGATGGCCTTCTCCCAACCGCTCAGATCGACCAGCGGCACATAGTCCACCTGCACGCCGAAGCGCTTGAAGTACTTTTCGAACAGGCTGATGGTCGAGCCGAACACGCTCTGCGACACCAGCATGTGGTCGCCGGCACTGCACAGCGACATCACCACGGCGAGAATCGCCGCCATGCCGGTGGAAGTACCCACGGCCTGTTCGGCACCTTCCATTGCCGCCAGGCGCTCTTCGAAGGCGCGCACGGACGGGTTGGTGTAGCGCGAATAGACGTTGCCCGGCGTCTCGCCGGCAAAACGCGCGGCGGCGTCGGCGGCCGTGCGGAAGACATAGCTGGAGGTCAGGAACAGCGCTTCGCTGTGCTCGCCCTCCGGTGTGCGGTGCTGACCGGCGCGAACCGCCAGGGTGTCGAAACCGACACCCTCGAGGTCACTGTCCAGTCGCCCGGCATCCCATTGATCCGTCATGCCGTCGCTCCCAAAGTCAGTTGTTGTACAGGTCGATGATCGCGCTGACTGCCTGGGTCTTCACCTTGGCCAGGTCGTTACGGGCCTGCTCGATGCGCTCGAGGTAGGCATCGTCGATGTCGCCGGTGACGTACTCACCGTTGAACACCGCGCAATCGAAGTGCTCGATCTTGATCTTGCCGCCACCGACCGATTCGATCAGGTCCGGCAGGTCCTGGTAAATCAGCCAGTCGGCGCCGATCAACTCGGCCACCTGTTCGGTGGTACGGTTGTGGGCGATCAGTTCGTGAGCGCTCGGCATATCGATGCCGTAGACGTTGGGGTAGCGCACCGCAGGGGCCGCGGAGCAGAAGTAGACGTTCTTGGCGCCGGCTTCGCGGGCCATCTGGATGATCTGCTTGCAGGTGGTGCCGCGCACGATCGAGTCGTCCACCAGCATCACGTTCTTGCCGCGGAATTCCAGCTCGATGGCGTTGAGCTTCTGGCGCACCGATTTCTTGCGCGCAGCCTGGCCGGGCATGATGAAGGTACGGCCGATGTAGCGGTTCTTGACGAAGCCTTCGCGGAACTTCACGCCCAGGTGGTTGGCCAGCTCCAGCGCGGCGGTGCGGCTGGTGTCCGGGATCGGGATGACCACGTCGATGTCATGGTCCGGGCGCTCGCGCTGGATCTTCTCGGCCAGTTTCTCGCCCATGCGCAGGCGCGCCTTGTACACCGAGACGCCGTCGATGATCGAGTCCGGGCGGGCCAGGTAGACGTGCTCGAAGATGCACGGCTGCAGCTTGGGGTTGTTCGCGCACTGCTGGGTGAACAGCTGGCCTTCTTCGGTGATGTACACCGCTTCGCCTGGCGCCAGGTCACGGATCAGGGTGAAGCCGAGCACGTCGAGGGCGACGCTTTCCGAGGCGATCATGTACTCGACGCCTTCGTCGGTGTGACGCTGGCCGAACACCACCGGACGGATGCCGTTGGGGTCACGGAAGCCGACGATGCCGTAGCCGGTGATCATCGCCACCACCGCGTAACCGCCGACGCAGCGGCTGTGCACGTGGGAAACCGCGGCGAACACGTCTTCCTGGGTAGGCTGCAGCTTGCCGCGCACCGCCAGTTCATGGGCGAACACGTTCAGCAGCACTTCGGAGTCGGAATTGGTGTTGACGTGGCGCAGGTCGGACTCGTAGATCTCCTTGGCCAGCTGCTCGACGTTGGTCAGGTTGCCGTTGTGCGCCAGGGTGATGCCGTACGGCGAGTTGACATAGAACGGCTGGGCCTCGGCCGAGGTGGAGCTGCCAGCGGTCGGGTAACGCACGTGACCGATACCGATGCTGCCGACCAGGCGCTGCATGTGGCGCTGCTGGAAGACGTCGCGCACCAGGCCATTATCCTTGCGCAGGAACAACCGGCCGTCATGGCTGGTCACGATACCGGCAGCGTCCTGGCCGCGGTGCTGGAGGACCGTAAGCGCGTCATACAGCGCCTGATTGACGTTCGACTTACCGACGATACCGACGATGCCACACATGCGACGCAACCCCTACTTTGATGAAACTTGAGTGAATAGCGCTCAGGGCTTTGCAGGCCCGAGCAGCTGTTCCTTGAACGGAAGGTCAACGGGTGCGCTGACCCCACTGGACATCCACTGGCCGGTGAACCCGAGAATCAGGTTTTTCGACCAGTCGGCTACCAATAGAAATTGTGGTATCAGGCGAGATTCCTGCCACCACGGATCCTGTTGTACCGGCCCCAGGCTGAGCAGCCCGACAGCCACCACCACCAGCAAGGCCCCACGCGCGGCGCCGAAGGCCGTGCCGAGGAAGCGATCGGTACCGGACAGCCCGGTCACGCGGATCAGCTCGCCGATGAGGAAATTGAGCATTGCCCCCACCAGCAAGGTGGCGACGAAAAGAATGGCGCAGCCGGCGATGGTGCGCATCGAGGGCGTCTGGATGTAGCTTTCGAGATAGACCGAAAGCGAGCCACCGAACATCCAGGCCAGCGCCCCGGCGACAATCCAGATGACCAGAGACAGAGCTTCCTTGACGAAGCCGCGCTTGAGACTGATCAGTGAGGAAATGGCGATGATCGCGATGATCGCCCAATCAACCCAGGTAAATGCCACGGTGCTGCCTGCCGACGTTTGAGGCGGCGCATTTTACCAGAGCGGAGGGCTTGGGGTAAGCGGAATGTCAGGTGTTTGAAGGGCTGCAGACTGACTCCAGGGACAGCTTTGCGCCTTGCCGTTCGGGCCGTAGCGCCTGCCGAGGCCCTATCGCCGGCAAGCCGGCTCCCACAGGGATCACATGACCTTCAGGACTAATGCCATACCTGTGGGAGCAGGCTTGCCAGCGATAAGGCCAGCACAGGCAACAGCAGACAGTTGCTCCCACAGGGATTGCACCCCGTGGGAGCGGCGGTACGCCGCTGCGACTTGCCCTGCGATGGTTTCAGCCGCGCTCGGGCTGGAAGCGCACCAGAATCCCCTTGAGATTCTGCTGGCGATTGATCACGTCACGCACGCGCTCGGCCTCGGCGCGCTCGATCAACGGCCCCACATACACCCGGTTCATGCCACCGGCTGAACGGATGTAGGCGTTGTAGCCCTGGCTACGCAGGGTGTTTTGCAGTTTTTCGGCACCGGCGCGGTTGGACAGGCTGGCCAGCTGGATCGACCAGCTCACCGGCAGGCCGTTGACGTCGATCTTGCCTGGCGCGGCCGGCTTGCTCGCCGCCGCCGTGGCTGCCGGAGCAGGTGCGGGCGCAGGCGCTGGACGGGTTTCAACCTTTGGCGTCGGCACCGGCGTCTGCGGCTTGGGCGCAACAGCCACCTGGGCCTGAGGCGCGGGCGCGATGGGCTGGCTTGGCGTGGTCACTGGCGCCGTCGATTCATCGATCACCACCGGCGCTGGATCAACCTGCTCCGGCAATGGTTGCGGCTCCGGCACCTGCACCGGCTCGACCTGCACCTGAGGCAGGCTCGGCATGGCTGGCGCCTGGGGCGCCTCGACGCGCACCTGACGCATCTCGTCCTCGCGGGTGAACAGCATCGGCAAGAAGATCACCGCCAGCGCCACCAGCACCAGCGCACCGACCATGCGCTGCTTCATCCCTTTATCCAGCACTGCCATCTACTCCATCCTCTGGGGCCTGCCGTTCAAGCCAGGCCAGGGCCTCGCCGACGCAGAAAAACGAACCGAACAGCAGGATCTGGTCATCCGCCGTCGCCTGGGCGCACTGCCCTTCCAGGGCAGCATCGACGCTGGGGTGAGACTTCACTGTCGCACCGAGGTTCGTCAAGGCCTTGGCCAGTTCCTCAGCCGGGCGGCTGCGCGGCGTATCCAGCGGCGCCACGGCCCAATGCCCGACCAAGCCCTGCAAGGGCTCGATCACACCCTGCAGATCCTTGTCGGCCAACAGCCCGAAAACAGCCAGGCGCCGGCCTTTCGGCGGGCGCGCCGCCAGGCGACGCGCCAAATACTCGGCCGCATGCGGGTTGTGGCCCACATCCAGCAGCAACTCAATGCGCTTGCCCTTGAATACCAGCGAGCGCCGATCCAGCCGACCGGTGATACGAGTGTCCAGCAGCGCCTGCTTCACCAGCGCCTCATCCCACGGCAGGTCCATCAGCGCAAAAGCCTGCAGGGCTAACGCTGCGTTCTCCATGGGCAGGTCGAGCAACGGCAGGTCGCGCAACTCAAGCTGCGTTCCGTCGGCCTTGCTGCCGCGCCAATGCCAGTGGTTGTCGGTACTGGCCAGGTCGAAGTCGCGCCCGCGCAGGAACAACGGGCAAGCCAGCTCGCTCGCCTTGTCCAGCAAGGGTTGCGGCGGATCCAGATCACCGCACAGGGCCGGTTTGCCCTGGCGGAAGATCCCGGCCTTCTCGAAGGCCACCAATTCGCGGGTGTCCCCCAGGTAGTCGACATGATCGACACCGATGCTGGTGACCAGCGAAATGTCGGCATCCACCACATTGACCGTATCCAGCCGGCCGCCCAGGCCCACCTCGAGCACAACGGCATCCAGTTGCGACTGGCTGAACAGCCAGAACGCCGCCAGGGTACCCATCTCGAAATAGGTCAGCGAGGTATCGCCGCGTGCCGCCTCGACGGCGACAAAAGCTTCGCACAGTTGCTCATCACTGGCTTCGACGCCATCGATGAGCACGCGTTCGTTGTAACGCAACAGGTGCGGCGAGCTGTAGACCCCGACCTTGAGCCCCAGGGCCCGCAGCAGCGAGGCCACGAAAGCACAGGTGGAGCCTTTGCCGTTGGTGCCGGTGACCGTCACCACGCGAGGCGCCAGCTTGCCCAACTGCAGGCGCGCCAGCACCCGCTGGGAACGCTCCAGGCCCATGTCGATGGCCGTAGGGTGCAACTGTTCGAGGTAGGCGAGCCACTCGCCCAGGTTGCGCTGGCTCATCACGCTACCGCAGCCGCCTCACGGGCTTCTGCCGGGGTAGCCTGGCCAGTCATCTGGGCCAGCAGGCGTGCCAGGCGCGGACGCAGTTCGTCACGGGAGATGATCAGGTCGATGGCGCCGTGCTCCAGCAGGAACTCGCTGCGCTGGAAGCCTTCTGGCAGTTTCTCGCGCACGGTCTGCTCGATGACTCGCGGGCCGGCGAAGCCGATCAGTGCCTTGGGCTCGCCGACGATCACGTCGCCGAGCATTGCCAGGCTGGCGGAAACACCGCCATAGACCGGGTCGGTCAGCACCGAGATGAACGGGATGCCTTCTTCACGCAGGCGCGCCAGCACCGCCGAGGTCTTGGCCATCTGCATCAGCGAGATCAGCGCTTCCTGCATGCGCGCACCACCGGAGGCGGAGAAGCACACCATCGGGCAGCGGTGCTCCAGGGCGTAGTTGGCAGCGCGCACGAAGCGTTCGCCGACGATGGCACCCATCGAACCACCCATGAAGGAGAATTCGAAGGCGCTGACCACGATCGGCATGCCCATCAGGGTACCGCTCATGGAGATCAGTGCGTCTTTCTCGCCGGTCTGCTTCTGGGCAGCGGTCAGGCGGTCCTTGTACTTCTTGCCGTCACGGAACTTCAGGCGGTCGACCGGCTCCAGGTCGGCGCCCAGTTCGGCACGGCCGTCCTGGTCGAGGAAGATGTCGATGCGCGCACGTGCGCCGATGCGCATGTGGTGGTTGCACTTGGGGCAGACATCGAGGGTCTTTTCCAGCTCCGGACGGTAAAGCACGGCCTCGCAGGACGGGCACTTGTGCCACAGCCCTTCGGGCACCGAGCTCTTCTTCACCTCGGAACGCATGATCGAAGGGATCAGTTTGTCTACCAACCAGTTGCTCATGCTTTCTTTCTCCAGTAATGGCGGGCGGGAGGCGTTGCCTGCCCCACCCTGCCCTTGAGCTCAAATTCTGCTTTGAAACGACGATGGGTCGGCCATGACTGCGCCATGTACCGCCCCACCTCCAATAATTACGCCGATGGCCTGAGCCGCTGCCTTGCAGGCGCGGCCTGGCAGCATCGGGCTGCGAAACCTATGGACGATGGCGCGCGGCCAGCCGTCACATCCGCCATCACGCCTGGCGCACTGCCTGCATGAAGGCCTCGATCTTCACGGCATCCTTGATGCCCTTGGCCTGCTCCACGCCACCACTGACATCCACCGCGTACGGGCGCACCTGGCGGATGGCCTGGGCGACATTGTCGGCCGACAGGCCGCCAGCCAGGATGATCGGTTTGCTCAGGTGTTGCGGTATCAAAGACCAGTCGAACGCTTCGCCGGTTCCCCCCGGGATGCCGGGCACATAAGCGTCCAGCAGGATGCCGCGGGCGCCGGCGTAGAGCTTGCAGGCCGCCTCGAGGTCATCGCCGGGGCGTACACGCAGGGCTTTGATCCAGGGGCGATGGTAACCCTCGCAATCAGCCGGGCTTTCATCGCCGTGGAACTGTAGCAGGTCCAGTTGAACGACTTCGAGGATCTCGTTCAGCTCGCAACGCGAGGCATTGACGAACAGGCCCACGGTCGTCACGAAGGGCGGCAAGGCCTCGACGATCGCCCGGGCCTTGCGCACGTCCACGGCCCGCGGGCTTTTTTCATAGAACACCAGGCCGATGGCATCGGCGCCGGCCTCGACAGCGGCGAGGGCGTCCTCGATGCGGGTAATCCCGCAAATCTTGCTGCGAACGTTGCTCATGGACAGCGAACCTTGAGTGATCGATGAAAGCGCCGATGGTAGCAAATGACCTTTGCTCCGTCAGTCCGACAACGCCTCGAAACCGGTGAGAAAGTGTGGGCCGATGTAACGCTGCGGCAGCTCGTACTCGGGCGGGTACTCTACCTTCACCAGGTACAACCCATAAGGGTGCGCGGTCACCCCCGCCGCGCGGCGATCACGCCCCTCGAGCACCTCGCGGGCCCACTCCACCGGGCGCTCGCCGGTACCGATGGCCATCAGCACGCCGGCGATGTTGCGCACCATGTGATGCAGGAAGGCGGTGGCACGCACATCGATCACGATCATCTGGCCATGGCGGGTAACGCGCAGGTGATGGATGTGCTTGACCGGCGACTTGGCCTGGCACTGGCTGGCGCGGAAGGCGCTGAAGTCATGGGTGCCGAGCAGGTACTGCGCGGCTTCGGCCATGCGCGTGACATCCAGCGGCCGATGGTTCCAGGTCACTTCCTCGGCGAGGTGGGCCGGACGGATCGGGTCGTTGTAGATGACATAGCGGTAGCGCCGCGCATTGGCTTTGAAGCGGGCATGGAAATCCGCAGGCATCGGCCTGGACCAGACCACGCTGATGTCGTGGGGCAGGTTGAAGTTGGTGCCCAGGGTCCAGGCGCGCTCATCGCGCACGGCCCGGGTATCGAAATGCACGATCTGCCCGCAACCATGCACCCCGGCGTCGGTACGCCCGGCACAGATCACGCTGATCGGTTCGTTGGCCACCTTCGACAGCGCCTGCTCGAGTGCTTGCTGGACGCTGGGCACACCACTGGCCTGGCGCTGCCAGCCGCGGTAGCGCGAACCTTTGTATTCCACGCCCAGGGCGATGCGGGTGAAACCTTCGGCCGCTGATTCGGCGGCGGCGTTGTCGATGATGTCCAAGAACGTGAAACCTGATGATGAAACGAAAAGGCGGGCAGTATAGCGGCAAACCGCATGGTGGCCGAAACGATCGCGGGGCAAGCCCGCCCCCACGACAGCCCTGCAATGAGGGGCACGTGGGAGCGGGATTGCCCCGCGATCGTTTCAGCGATCAAACCAGGCGCGAGAGCATCTCGTTGGCTTCCTGGCGCTGGTTCTCATCGCCATCCTTGGCCACTTCGTCGAGGATGTCGCGAGCGCCGTCATGGTCACCCATGTCGATGTAGGCACGCGCCAGGTCCAGCTTGGTGGCCACTTCGTCGGTACCCGAGAAGAAGTCGAAGTCCAGGTCATCCAGCGGTTCCGGCTCCTGGGCGGCGTCCTCGGCGGTGAAGCTTGGCGCGTTATCTGGCGCATCGAGGCTTTGCGACAGTTTGTCGAGCTCGGCGTTGACGTCGTCCAGTTCGGAAGCAAATTTCTGCGCCGCCGGCGAGTCGTCATCCAGCGACAGCGACAGGTCGAAGTCGTCCGGCAGCTCCAGTTCGGAAATCGGGTCGAACTCGGGCATGGCTTCGAAGGCCGCCAACTCGGCCGCCACATCCACCGCCGGCTCCTCGCTGCTGGCCGAGGCCTCTGGCTCAGCCACATCAAGGTCGAAATCGGCCAGGTCATCGAGGGCCTGCGGCTGCTCCGGGGCCTGAGCCTGGGCTTGGGCCAACAGGGCTTCAAAATCATCGTCGGCATCGGTTTCGCTGACGGCAGGCGCAGCATCGGCCTGTGGCAGCGCAGCAGCCGACACCGCCTCTTCCAGTGCAGTCAGATCGAGAGGGTCTTCTTCCGGCAGGTCATCACCCAGGCTCAAGTCGAAGGCACTGTCCAGGTCGTCTTCAGCAACCGGGGCCGGTTCAGGCTCAGGCTCAGGCTCAGGCTCCGGGAAGGCCTCGGCAACGGCCTCGGGCTCCACTGCCGGCTCAGGCTCGGCTTCGACGGCAGCCGGCGCCGGGTCCTGCAACAGATCCTGGACGTATTGTTCGTCCAGCTCGGCGGCCAGGGCTGCGGCACCGGCCGCCACCGCTGCGACGCCGAGCATGGCCGGGAAGCGCTCCTTGAGCGAGGCGACTTCGGCCTGGTTCTGCTCGCCTGGCGCCAGCTTGCGCTCCTGGCCAGCAAAGGCATCCTGGTCACCCTGACGGGCATACACTTCCATCAGCTTCAGGCGCAGGTCACTGCGCTGCGGCTCGGAAGCGACGGCGGCTTCCAGCAGGTCGGCGGCATGGTTCAGGCGACCACGGGCCAGGCTCTCATCAACCTCGGCGAACAGCGCGGCGCGCGGGTCCACTGCGGGGGCGGCAGGCGCTGGCGCAGGCGCAGGTATCTCGGCAGCCGTTGCCGCCGCCGCCGAGGCGGCGACTACTGCAGGCGACAGGGTGACGCTGGGCGCCGAGACGTCCAGGCCGGCGAAGCTGTCCGGCGGCAGGTCCAGGTCCGGGGCACGGTCACCCTCTTCCGACAGGGCGCGAGCCATGCGCAGGTGTTTTTCAGCTTCCTGCTGGGCTTTGCGCTTGCGCGCCAAAAGCAGCAGCAACAGCAACAGGGCGAGGAACGCCGAGCCGGCGATCAGCCCCAGCAGCAGCGGGTTGCCCATCAGTTGATCGAGCGCGCCCTGCTCTTGGGCAGCAGGGGCTTCGCTGGTCGCCGGTGTGGTTGGCGGCGCGGTATCGACCGCAGCAGGCGCTGGCGCCACCACGGGTTCGGCGGGCGTCAACTGGGCGTTGAGGGCTGGCTGCGCGGGGGCAGGTTCGCCTGGCTGTGCCTGCGGTGCCGCGCCTTGAGCTTCAAGGCGTGCCAGTTGGTCGTTTTTCAGTTCGATCAGCCGCTGCAGCTTGTCCAGCTGGCTCTGCAGATCGGCCATGCGGCTTTTGAGCTCGTCGTTGTCGCGACGGCTGGTATCCAGGCTTTCCTGGGCCACGGCAAGCTTGTCGTTCAGTGCCTTGGCCTGGCCAGCGGCGCCCTTGCCGCCGGGGGCAACCAGGCGCAGGTTGTCGCCCTGGGCGATACGCGCCGGAGCCTCGCCGGCCTGACCACGGCGGGTGGCGTCCAGCTGGCGGGCGCGCGGCCCCAGGCGTCGGCCTTCACGCCAGGCGGCGTACTGCTCGGCCACTTCACGGTTGGCTTCGCCCTGGGCAATGCTCTGTACCTGCTGCTGATCGGGCAGGCGCAGCACCTGCCCGGTCTTGAGCTGGTTGATGTTGTTGCCGATGAACGCATCCGGGTTCAACGCCTGGATCGCCAGCATGGTCTGCTGGACCGAACCGCCCTGGGTATTGCGCGCGGCGATCTGCCACAGCGTGTCACGGCGTTTGGTGGTGTAGCTGCCGGAGCTTTGCGCAGGGTTGATGTTGGCCTGGGACGGCTGGCTGCCCTGGGCCTTGGCCTGGTCGAGCAGCACGTTGTAGTCGCGCAGCAGACGCCCCTGCGGCCACATCACCTGGACCAGGAACTTGACCACCGGCTCCGGCAAGGCCTTGCTGGAGGTGACGCGCAGCACGCTGCGGCCATTGGGGTTGATCACGGGGGTGAAGGTCAGGTCTTCGAGGTAGGTCGGGTATGCCACCCCGGCCTTGGCGAACTCCTCCGGCGACGCCAGGCTTGGCGCCATCTCGGTTGCGGTGAGGTCACGCACGTCGAGCAGTTCGATCTCGGCATCCAGTGGCTGGTTCTGTGCCGACTTCAGGGTCAGCTCCCCCAACCCCAAGGCATTCGCCACGCCGGACGACAGCGCCGAGGCTGCCGCGATGGCCAGTACCAGTTTGCGAATTCGAAGCATGAACTCTTCCCTTGTAAGAACCGTCCCAAAAACCCTGTTGTGGTGCAGGACAAAATTGCTGGTCAGTATCTTTTACGCCATGTGTTTAATCAACAATTGCGCCACCTGCACGGCGTTGAGTGCCGCGCCTTTGCGCACATTGTCGGTGGTCAGCCAGAGGTTGAGCTGTTCATCCTCATCGATCCCGTGGCGTACACGACCAACATAGACCACGTCCTGGCCCACTGCGTCACCTACCGGCGTCGGATAATCGCCGGGTTCGACCAGTTCGATGCTCTCGGCCGCTTCGAGTGCGGTGTTCACAGCGCCCAGATCGACCGGGCGACGGCTCTGCACCGCCACACTGAAGCTATCGCCGAAAAACACCGGGACTTGAATGCAGGACACGGAAATCTTCAATTGAGGCAGGCCCAGCAGCTGGCGCAGCTCGCTGACCAGGCGCCGCTCCACGGCGGTGTGGCCGTGCTCGTCGGGTGCGCCGACCTGCGGTAACAGGTTGAAGGCCACCTGGCGGTCGAAGAAGCGCGGCTCCAGCGGGCGGGCGTTGAGCAGCTCGGCGGTTTGCCGGGCCAGCTCGCTGACCGCCTCCTTGCCTTGGGCCGAAACGGCCAGGCAAGCGTTGACCTGAACGCGCTCGATGTCGAGCAAGCCCTTGAGGGGCGCCAGCGCCACGGCCAGTGCCACCGCGCCTGCGCAGGGGCTGGTGATGAGGGCTGGCTGCGGCAGGTCGGCGATGCGCTCGGCGTTGGCTTCCGGCACCAGCGCCACGGCCCCGTCCAGCACGCCAGAGAGGTCGATCACGGTGCAGCCGGCTTGCTGTGCTTTGGGTGCGAAGCTGCGGCTGACGGCGGGGCTGGCGGCGAAGAACACCAGTTTCACTTGCTTGAAGTCGAAGCTGTCCACTTCACGGACTTTGAGCTTCTTGCCGGCGAACATGACGCTGCTGCCCGCCGATTCCATGCTGGCCAGCAGGTGCAGGGTGGCCACCGGGAAGGACAGTTCCTCGAGGATCTGCACGAGGGTTTCACCGACTGCGCCGGTGGCGCCTACTACGGCGATATCTACTGGGGTGGTCATGGCTGGGGTTCCTTCTTTGTTCAGCGGGTACGGCGGGGAGCGGCACTTTACTTGGATTGTGGGGTGGGAGATAGGTTTGGCTTCGGCTTCTGCTTTCAGAGTGTGGGTTTTGATAGATGTATGCGCATTCGTTGGCGATGGCGACGCTTAGTCACCTTTCCGCCCTTACGGCGGCCTACTTTTTTCTTGGAAAAAGTAGGCAAAACCGCTTGCTCCCATCATACGGCCCCTGCGCTGCGCTCCGGGGTCCCCTCGCTCCGGTGCCTTACGGGCCCGCGCGGCCTACGACTTGCTGCGCAAGTCTACATCTCGCGCCTTCGGCTAACGCCGAAGGGTGCTGCGCACCAGGGCCCTCCAGTCACCTCCACTCGGCCTCCTGAAGTCGCAATTTGTGTTGCCTGGACTATCGCGCGCTTAGAAGCAAGAGCAGATCAAGAGCAGATCAAGAGCAGATCAAGAGCAGATCAAGAGCAGATCAAGAGCAGATCAAGAGCAGTGATACGGCTATCTAGGTTTGGCTGTTGATTATGTGTTGTTTGTTCGGGCCCTATCGCCGGCAAGCCGGCTCCCACAGGTACAGCGCAAGTCTGAAAGTTTCGCTCTAACTTGTGGGAGCTGGCTTGCCAGCGATTGCAATCCTGAGTTCCCAACCCATCCAACTAGCGGCAGCTAACGCCAGCCCAGGCGCCGCCACTAACTTCGCGACTTCAGGAGGCTGAGCGTAGGCGTCTGGAGGGCCCTGGTGCGCAGCACCCTTCGGCGTTAGCCGAAGGCGCGAGATGTAGACTTGCGCAGCAAGTCGGAGGCCGCGCGGGCCCGGAAGACGCCGGAGCGAAGGGACCCGGAGCACAGCGGAGGGCCGTATGAATGGAGCGAGCGGTTTTTGGTTACTTTTTTCCAAGAAAAAAAGTAACCCGCCGTAAGGGCGGAAAGGTGACTACGCGTCGACATCACATATGAATGCGCATACAACTTTCAAAACCAACAAACCAACAAACTTACCCACAACTAACCCAGCCCCCATAAAAAAACCCGCACCACTCTCATGGCACGGGTTCTCTCAAACCACAAATCACCCCAGAACGATCAACGCTCCAGCAAAATCCGCAGCATGCGACGCAGCGGCTCGGCCGCGCCCCACAGCAGCTGGTCACCCACAGTGAAGGCCCCCAGATACTGCGACCCCATATTCAGCTTGCGCAGACGCCCAACCGGAATATTCAGCGTGCCAGTCACCTTGGTAGGGCTCAGCTCCTGCATGCTGATCTCACGCTGGTTCGGCACCAGCTTCACCCAAGGGTTGTGCTGGCTGATCATGCCTTCGATATCGGCCAGCGGCACATCCTTGTTCAGCTTGATGGTCAGCGCCTGGCTGTGGCAACGCATGGCGCCAATGCGCACGCAGATACCGTCGACCGGAATCGGGCTCTTGAAGCGGCCGAGGATCTTGTTGGTCTCGGCCTGGGCCTTCCACTCTTCGCGGCTCTGGCCGTTCGGCAGTTCCTTGTCGATCCACGGGATCAGGCTGCCAGCCAGCGGCACGCCAAAGTTCTCGGTCGGGTAGCCTTCGCCACGCATGGCTTCGGCAACCTTGCGATCGATGTCGAGGATGGCGCTGGCCGGGTTGGCCAGGTCATCGGCCACGGCCGCGTGGGTAGCGCCCATCTGCTTGATCAGCTCGCGCATGTTCTGCGCGCCGGCGCCCGAGGCCGCCTGGTAGGTCATGGCGCTCATCCACTCGACCAGGCCGGCTTCGAACAGGCCGCCCAGCCCCATCAGCATCAGGCTGACGGTGCAGTTGCCGCCGATGTAGTTCTTGGTACCGGCATCCAGCTGCTGGTCAATGACCTTGCGGTTGACCGGATCAAGGATGATCACGGCGTCGTCCTGCATGCGCAGCGACGAGGCGGCATCGATCCAGTAACCCTGCCAGCCCGCTTCACGCAGCTTGGGGAAGACTTCGTTGGTGTAGTCGCCGCCCTGGCAGGTCAGGATGACATCGAGGGTCTTGAGCTCTTCAATGTTGTAGGCGTCCTTCAGCGGGGCAGTTTCCTTGCCCACGTTAGGACCCTGGCCACCCACATTGGAGGTGGTGAAGAACACTGGCTCGATCAGGTCGAAGTCCTGCTCTTCGAGCATCCGCTGCATGAGCACGGAACCGACCATTCCACGCCAACCGATCAGACCTACACGTTTCATCGCAACTACACCTTTGCTAAAAGTGGGCCGCCACCAGGTTTTGGTGGCGGGCCAGAGAGATTACAGATTCCGCAGCGCTGCGACTACTGCGTCGCCCATTTCCTGCGTACCGACTTTGGTGCAACCGGCAGACCAGATGTCACCGGTGCGCAGGCCCTGGTCCAGGACCAGGCTGACCGCCTGCTCGATGGCCTCGGCCGCCGCCTGCTGGTTGAAGCTGTAGCGCAGCATCATCGACACCGAGAGGATGGTCGCCAGCGGGTTGGCGATGCCCTGGCCGGCGATGTCCGGCGCCGAACCGTGACACGGCTCGTACATGCCCTTGTTATTGGCATCCAGCGATGCCGAAGGCAGCATGCCGATAGAACCGGTGAGCATGGAAGCTTCATCCGACAGGATGTCGCCGAACATGTTGTCGGTGACCATCACGTCGAACTGCTTGGGCGCGCGCACCAGCTGCATGGCGGCGTTGTCGACGTACATGTGGCTCAGTTCGACGTCCGGGTAAGCCTTGGCCACGTCCTCGACCACTTCACGCCACAGCTGGCTGGAAGCCAGGACGTTGGCCTTGTCCACCGAGCA
Organism: Pseudomonas sp. ES1; assembly: GCF_050586605.1. Classification (NCBI taxonomy): domain Bacteria; kingdom Pseudomonadati; phylum Pseudomonadota; class Gammaproteobacteria; order Pseudomonadales; family Pseudomonadaceae; genus Pseudomonas; species Pseudomonas sp. ES1. The sequence continues at coordinate 34,877 of NZ_JBOBDM010000013.1, forward strand.
CAGCTTCTTGCCACGCACACGGGCCATGTCGAAACCGACGCGGGCGATGCGGCGCACTTCGCTTTCGCTGTATGGCAGGGTGTCGTAGGCCTGGCGCTCGCCGCCCTCCAGTTCGCGCTGGCCGCGCGGAGCACCGAAGTAGATGCCGCCGGTCAGCTCGCGGACGATGAGGATGTCCAGGCCGGAGACGATTTCCGGCTTGAGCGACGAGGCATCGGCCAGTTGCGGGTAGAGGATCGCCGGGCGCAGGTTGGCGAACAGGCCCAGCTGCGAACGGATCTTCAGCAAGCCGCGTTCAGGGCGGATGTCACGCTCGATCTTGTCCCACTTCGGGCCACCCACGGCGCCCAGCAGCACGGCGTCGGCCTGGCGTGCACGCTCCAGGGTCTCGTCGGCCAGCGGCACACCGTGCTTGTCGATGGCGGCGCCGCCGATCACGTCGTGGGCGAGGCTGAAGCCGAGCTGGAACTTGTCGTTGGCCAGCTCCAGCACCTTGACCGCCTCGGCCATGATTTCCGGGCCGATGCCATCACCTGGGAGAATCAGAATCTGCTTGCTCATGCTTTCCTCTATCCATCAAAGCGACGCGGCCGCCTCGGCCCCGTCGTGAATAATCAGCGTTCGGCCCAGAGTACCAGCACATCGGTGCTGAACGAGCCATCGGCCTCAATCTGGTAATACTGCCGCACTTCCTCGCCCATGGCTTGCTGCAACTGGCGGATAGCCACGCGCAGTGGGTCGGGGGTACGCATGCGCTCGACCCAGGAGTGCCATTCCAGGCGCAGGCGCTGGCGAGTGTGGCTGCGCACATGCAGGCCGGCCTCGCTGACCTGACGCTGCCATTCGGCGGCGCTGTAGTCGCGTACGTGGCTGGTGTCGCGCAGCACTTCGACCGTCTGCAGGTAGGTATCGAGCAGCGGGCTGCCTGGCGACATGACATCGATGAAGGCCGCCACCCCGCCCGGCTTCAGCACCCGGCGCACTTCGCGCAGGGCCAGGCCCAGGTCGCTCCAGTGGTGCGCCGAATAACGGCTGAACACATGGTCGAAGCTGGCATCGGCGAACGGCAGGCGTTCGGCGGCGCCGCGCGCGGTGGTGATGTTGCCCAGGCCGCGTTCGGCTGCCGCAGCGGCCACCACGTCGAGCATCGACTGCGAGAGGTCGTAGGCAACCACTTCACCGACCAGCGGTGCGACGTGGAAACTGACATGACCGGCACCACAGCCCAGGTCCAGTACCCGGGCCGCACCCTGCCCGGCCAGCTCGGCCTGCAGCAGGGCAAATTCGCTGCCCTGGGCGTGCACGGCGCTGCTGAGGTAGGCGCTGGCCTGTTCGCCGAACTGGCGCTGGACTACGTCGGTGTGGGTGGTGCTGGTCATGGGCGCATTCCTTTTGATTTTGGGTTGACTCTGCGGCCGCTATCGCCGGCAAGCCGGCTCCCACAACGACCCCACATGTTCCAAGACCTGTGCAGTACCTGTGGGAGCCGGCTTGCCGGCGATGAGGCCAGCAAACCCGGTTACATCATTCAGGCATCACGGAACAGCCAAGGCTGGCTGGCGCGGTGCTTGCCTTCGAATGCCTTGATCGCGTCGCTGTCCTGCAGGGTCAGGCCGATGTCGTCGAGGCCGTTGAGCAGGCAGTGCTTGCGGAACGCGTCGATCTCGAACTTCAGCACCTTGCCATCCGGGCGGGTCACGGCCTGGGCATCGAGGTCGATGGTCAGCTGGTAGCCTGGGTTGGCTTCGACCTGCTTGAACAGCTCGTCGACTTCAGCGGCATCGAGAATGATCGGCAGCAGGCCGTTCTTGAAGCTGTTGTTGAAGAAGATGTCGGCAAAGCTCGGTGCGATCACGCTGCGGAAGCCGTACTCGTCCAGCGCCCATGGCGCGTGCTCGCGGCTGGAGCCGCAACCGAAGTTCTCACGCGCCAGCAGCACGCTGGCGCCTTGGTAACGGGCATGGTTGAGCACGAACTCTTGGTTGACCGGGCGCTTGCTGTTGTCCTGGTAGGGCTGGCCCACGTCCAGGTAGCGCCACTCGTCGAACAGGTTGGGGCCAAAGCCGGTGCGCTTGATCGACTTCAGGAACTGCTTGGGGATGATCTGGTCGGTGTCGACGTTGGCACGGTCCAACGGCGCGACGAGGCCAGTGTGCTGGGTAAAGGCTTTCATGCTGCGCTCCCTTGGATCAACTCGCGGACATCGATGAAGTGGCCGGTCACCGCGGCGGCGGCGGCCATGGCCGGGCTGACCAGGTGGGTACGACCACCGGCGCCCTGGCGGCCTTCGAAGTTGCGGTTGGAGGTGGACGCGCAGTGCTCGCCGCTCTCCAGGCGGTCCGGGTTCATCGCCAGGCACATCGAGCAGCCAGGCTCACGCCATTCAAAGCCGGCTTCGAGGAAGATCTTGTCCAGGCCTTCACGCTCGGCCTGGGCCTTGACCAGGCCCGAGCCCGGCACGACGATCGCCTGCTTGACGCTGGAGGCAACCTTGCGCCCCTTGGCGATTTCGGCCGCGGAGCGCAGGTCTTCGATGCGCGAGTTGGTGCACGAGCCGATGAACACGCGATCCAGCTGGATATCGGTGATCGCCTGGTTGGCACTGAGCCCCATGTACTTCAAGGCACGCTCGATCGAGCCACGCTTGATCAGGTCGGCCTCGGCGGCCGGGTCTGGCACGCGCTGATCGACGGCCAGGACCATCTCGGGCGAGGTGCCCCAGCTGACTTGCGGTTTGATCTGGCTGGCATCCAGCTCGACCACGGTGTCGAACACGGCGTCGTCATCCGATACCAGGTCTTTCCACGATTCGACCGCTTGCTTCCACTGCTCGCCTTTCGGTGCGTACGGGCGGCCTTCGACATAGGCGACGGTGGTCGCATCGGTGGCCACCAGGCCCACACGGGCGCCGGCTTCGATGGACATGTTGCAGATGGTCATGCGGCCTTCCATCGACAGCTCGCGGATGGCGCTGCCGGCGAACTCCATGGCATGGCCGTTGCCGCCGGCGGTGCCGATCTTGCCGATCACGGCCAGGACGATGTCCTTGGCGGTGACGCCGGCAGGCAATTGGCCCTCGACGCGCACCAGCATGTTCTTCATTTTCTTGGCGACCAGGCACTGGGTGGCGAGCACGTGCTCGACCTCGGAGGTACCGATGCCGTGGGCCAGGGCACCAAAGGCGCCGTGGGTGGAGGTGTGCGAGTCGCCGCAGACCACGGTCATGCCCGGCAAGGTCGCGCCCTGCTCGGGGCTGATGACGTGGACGATGCCCTGGCGTTCGTCGTTCATCTTGAATTCGACGATGCCATATTCGTCACAGTTCTCATCGAGGGTCTGCACCTGCAGGCGCGACACCTGGTCGACGATGGCCTCGATACCGCCCTTGCGCTCTGGCGTGGTCGGCACGTTGTGGTCGGGCGTAGCGATGTTGGCATCGATGCGCCACGGCTTGCGATTGGCCAGGCGCAGGCCTTCGAAGGCCTGGGGCGACGTCACTTCGTGGATGATGTGGCGGTCGATGTAGATCAAGGACGAGCCGTCATCGCGGCGCTTGACCTCATGGGCTTCCCAGAGTTTGTCGTAGAGCGTTTTGCCAGCCATCAGACTGTTCCTCATCAGCGTCTTTCTATGCCAAAGACCCCTTGGCTTGTACGGACGATGCTATGGCGATAGATTGAATAACTCAAATTCATAATTTTCATGCTTTGCATAACCATCAGGAATCTTAATCGTGGACCTGGCCAACCTCAGCGCTTTTATCGCGATTGCCGAAACCGGCAGCTTCTCTGGCGCGGGTGAACGCCTGTTCCTGACCCAGCCGGCCATCAGCAAACGCATCGCCGGGCTCGAGCAGCAACTGGACGTTCGCCTGTTCGACCGGCTGGGGCGGGAAGTGAGCCTGACCGAAGCCGGCCGCGCCCTGCTGCCCCGTGCCTATCAGATCCTCAACGTGCTCGATGATACTCGCCGCGCGCTGACCAACCTGACCGGGGAGGTGAGCGGTCGCCTGACCCTGGCCACCAGCCACCACATTGGCCTGCACCGCTTGCCACCGGTGCTGCGGGCGTTCACCCGGCAACACCCGGCAGTGGCGCTGGATATCCAGTTCATGGATTCGGAAGCCGCCTACGATGAAATTCTCCATGGCCGCGCCGAAATTGCCGTGATCACCCTGGCCCCCGAGCCGCATCACCTGGTCAAGGCAACCCCGGTCTGGGAGGACGCCCTGGACTTTGTCGCCGCGCCCGAACACCCGCTGGCCAGCAGCGGCCAGGTCAGCCTGGCCGACGTGGCCCGGCACCCGGCGGTTTTCCCCGGCGGCAACACCTTCACCCATCACATCGTCCAGCGCCTGTTCGAAAGCCAGGGCCTGACGCCGAATATCGCCATGAGCACCAACTACCTGGAAACCATCAAGATGATGGTTTCCATCGGCCTGGCGTGGAGTGTGCTGCCGCGTACTATGCTGGATGAGCAGGTGGCGTCCATCGCCCTGCCCGGCATACAGCTGTCGCGCCAGCTAGGCTACATTTTGCACACAGAACGCACGCTATCGAACGCGGCCAGGGCCTTCATGGCCCTGCTCGACAGCCACGCGGGGCCCGCCTGACCGGTCGTCAGTACGGCAGTACACTTCTCAAGGACGCGACATCCGCCAAAGGTCTGGTACCGATGCCCAAATCAGCAAACCGCTTTCCGCGCCTGCCGCGCATCCCTGCGGTCGATCCTCAGGAATCGGAGCAGGCCTGGCAGAATGCCCCGCAACTGCTGGCCGCACTCAACGGCGCGAACCTGGGCGCCTGGCTATGGGATATCGAGAGCGGCCGGGTCAGCTGGTCACGGGGCACCCAGGCGCTGTTCGGTTTCGACCCCCTGCGCCCACTGCCCAACGATGTCGACTACCTCGACCTGCTGCCCGATGAAGACCGTGCCCGCACGCGCCAGGCGTTCCAGGCCGTGGTCAATGGCGAACCCATCGAGCAGGCCATGCGCCACCGCATCCGCTGGCCGGACGGCAGCGTGCACTGGCTGGAGATCAACGGCAGCCTGACCCACGACGTCCACGGCCGGCGGCAGATGATCGGGGTGATCCGCGAAATCACCCGCCAGCGCGAGCGGGAAACCGCACTGATCAACTCGGAAAAGCGCTTCGCCACCCTCTTCCACCTCAGCCCCAACGCCATCCTGCTCACCCGCCGCCACGACGGCCTGATCATCGAGGTCAACCAGCACTTCGAAGACATGTTCGGCTGGCCCGGCGCCCACGTGGTCGGCAAGACCAGTGTCGAGCTGGGCCTGTGGGTCAACCCCGAGCAGCGCCACCAGGTGCTGGAGGCCACCCGCGCCGGCAGCGGCCCGCTGACCATGGAGGTGCAGTTCCGCGCCACCAGCGGCAAGATTCATGACGGCATCCTCTGCACCCAGGCCATCGAACTGGAAGGCATCACCTACCTGATCAGTACCTTTGTCGACACCACCGAGCGCAAACGCGCCGAGCAGGCGCTCAAGGACAGCCAGGAGCGCCTCGACCTGGCGCTGGACTCGGCCCAGCTGGGCACCTGGGACTGGCACATTCCCAGCGGCATGCTCTATGGCTCGGCCCGCGCCGCCCAGCTGCACGGGCTCGACCCGGTGCCGTTCCACGAGTCCTTCGATGCGTTCTTCGAAGGGGTGCCCGAACACGAACGCAACTCCATGCGCCAGGCTTACCGCAGCCTGCGCGAGGGGCCGGCCGGCAACTACCAGATCACCTACCAGGTGCAGCTGGATAACGGCGCCACACGCTTTATCGAAAGCCGCGCGCGGCTGTACCGTGACGAGCAGGGTAAACCGCTGCGCATGGCCGGCACCCTGCTGGACATCACCGACCAGGTAGAGCGCGAACAACGCCTCACGGCTTCGGAAGAAAAATTCGCCAGCCTGTTCCAGGTCAGCCCGGACCCGATCTGCGTGACCCGCCAGGACACCGGCCAGTTCATCGAGATCAACCCGGCCTTCAGCCAGACCTTCGGCTGGAGCGCCGAGCAGGTGCTGGGCCGTACCGCCGAGCAGCTGGGCCTGTGGGCCGAGTCGGCCGAGCGCGCCCAGCGCATCGAACGGGTGATCCGCGACCAGGCCCTGAGCAACGTGGCGATCGGGGTCAATCACCGCAACGGCGGGCCACTGACCTGCGTCATCTCCAGCCGCCTGATCAGCGTCGACGGCCAGGCCTGCAGCGTCACCACCCTGCGCGACATCACCCAGCAGCAGCGTGCCGAGGCGGCGCTCAAGGCCAGCGAGGAGAAATTCGCCAAGGCGTTCCATTCCAGCCCCGACGCCATCACCATCACCGAGCGGCGCAGCGGCCGCTACCTGGAAGTAAACGATGGGTTCTGCCGGCTGACCGGCTACAGCGCCAGCGAGGTGGTCGGCCGCACGGTCTATGAACTGGGCATCTGGGCCGACGACAAGCAACGCAGCGCCTTGCTCAACGAGCTCAAGGCACGCGGCCGGGTCCATCACCGCGAGATGCTCGGGCGCAACAAGCGCGGCGACATTCTCACCGTCGAAGTGTCGGTGGAGCCGATCAGCCTCAACGAAGTCGACTGCCTGTTGCTCACTGCACGGGATGTCAGCCTGCTGAAAAACGCCCAGGCGCAGATTCGCCACCTGGCCTACCACGACCCGCTGACCAACCTGCCCAACCGCGCCCTGCTGATGGACCGCCTGAGCCAGCAGATCGCCCTGCTCAAGCGCCACAACCTGCGCGGCGCATTGCTGTTCCTCGACCTCGACCATTTCAAGCACATCAACGATTCGCTCGGCCACCCGGTGGGCGACGCCGTGCTGAAGATCATTACGGCCCGCCTGGAAGCCAGTGTGCGCCTCGAGGACACCGTGGCACGCCTGGGCGGCGATGAGTTCGTGGTATTGATCAGCGGCCTGGAAGGCAGCCGCGAACTGGTGGAAAGCAAGGTCCGCGAGCTGGCCGACACCCTGCGCGAACTGCTGGCCGAACCCATGTCGCTGGATGGCCAGCGCCTGCAGGTGACACCCAGCATCGGCGTGGCGCTGATCCCGGACCACGGCGCCACCCCCGCCGACCTGCTCAAGCGCGCCGACATCGCCCTGTACCGGGCCAAGGATTCCGGGCGCAATACCACCCAGCTGTTCCACACCACCATGCAGAAGGCCGCCAGCGAGCGCCTGCGCATGGAGAACGACCTGCGCCTGGCGCTGGCCCGCGGCGAGCTGGCACTGCATTTCCAGCCCCAGGTCGATGCCCGTGACAACCACATCGTCGGCGCCGAAGTGCTGTTGCGCTGGCACCATCCGCAACTGGGCCAGCAACCGCCGGCACAGTTCATCCAGGTGCTCGAGGAAAGCGGGCTGATCCTGGAAGTGGGCAGCTGGATCCTCGACGAAGCCTGCGACGCCTGCGCGCGCATGCTCGAGGACGGCCTGATCGACGCCGACGACTTCAGCCTGTGCGTCAACATCAGCCCCCGGCAGTTCCGCCAGAACGACTTTGTCGCCCGGGTGCTGCGTAGCCTCGACGATTACCGCCTGCCGCGGCACATGCTCAAGCTGGAGATCACCGAAGGCATCGTCATCCAGAACCTGGAAGACACCATCAGCAAGATGCGCGAGCTCAAACGCTTTGGCGTCAGCTTCGCCATGGACGACTTCGGCACGGGCTACTCGTCACTCACCTACCTCAAGCGCCTGCCGGTGGATGCACTGAAGATCGACCAGACCTTCGTGCGCGACGCGCCGGTTGACCCGAATGACGCCGAGATCGTTCGCGCCATCGTCGCCATGGCGCGCAGCCTGGGTCTGGCGGTTATCGCCGAAGGTGTCGAGTTGACCGAGCAACTGGAGTTTCTGGAAAGGCTCGGTTGCCATCTTTACCAAGGCTACCTGCACAGCCGGCCGCTGCCGCTGCCGGAGTTCCGGCAGATGCTGCTGGAGGCGCCGGCGGATTATTGAGGGGTGCACCTGAGGTTTATCGAACGCTGTGGGAGCGGGTTTACCCGCGAATGCATCGGCGGCCTCAACACCGCATTCGCGGGTAAACCCGCTCCCACAGGGCCTGTTGATTGCGCTATGCAGGGCACAGCAAAAAGGGCACCCGAAGGTGCCCTTTCGTTCATCCCGTCCGAACTCAGTTCAGCGCAGGCTTGTCGCCATTGATCGGGATGCGCTTGGCCTTGGCTTCTTCCGGCACCACGCGCAGCAGTTCGATGCTGAGCAGGCCGTTGGCAAGGCCGGCGCCCTTGACCTCGATGTGGTCGGCCAGGCGGAACGACAGCTTGAAGGCGCGCTGGGCGATGCCCTGATGCAGGAAGGTGACGCCTTCGTTGCCGTTATCGCGCTTGCCACCGGACACGGTCAGGACGCCTTTTTCGACCTGCAGGTCGAGGTCCTGTTCCTGGAAACCGGCAGCGGCAACCACGATGCGATAGTGGTCTTCACCATGCTTTTCCACGTTGTAGGGCGGGTAGCTGCTACCGGCCTCGTTGCGTGCTGCAGCTTCGAACAGGTCGTTGAAACGGTCGAAACCGACGGAATTGCGGAAAAGGGGTGCGAGAGAGAAAGCGGTGGTCATGGTCATAAACTCCTGAGATTCAGCAAGTAAGTCACTACGCGACCCGACTTCGGCATCGCGTACTCAAAGAGATATGGCCGGGCAAAACGCTTTCAAGGGTTCGACTAAAAATTTGCTTGCCATTCATCGCCAGCAAGGATGACGCGGCCCCTGTGGGAGCCGGCTTGCCGGCGATAGGGCCAGATCAGGCAACGCATTCCTCGAACACCTGCGACTCCACGCCCAGCAATCTGCTGATCCGCTGGCAATCATCCTCACGCCGCAATTCGGCGAACAGCAGCACCGCCTCGGGATAGCCCCGGGTCAGCATCGCCAGCCACTGCTTCATGCGCCCCGGCGCATAGCGCGGCGACAGCTTGGCCTGCGCCTGACGCCAGAACTCGCGCAGCAACGGCAGCAGCTCGTCCCAGCTCATCGGCTGGTAATCACGGCCATCGCGGGCGGCCGCGATCTGCAGGGCCAGGTCCGGGCGCGACACCAGGCCGCGACCAAGCATGATGTCCTCGGCGCCGCTCACTTCGCGGCAGCGTCTCCAGTCGTCGACGGTCCAGATCTCGCCATTGGCGAACACCGGCACCTTGACCACATCCTGCACCCGCGCCACCCACTCCCAGTGGGCCGGCGGCTTGTAGCCCTCGACCTTGGTCCGTGCATGCACCACCAAGTGCGCCGAGCCGCCTTCGGCCAACGCCGTGGCGCACTCCAGCGCACCATCCGGGCTGTCGAAGCCCAGGCGCATCTTGGAGGTCACCGGGATATGCGCCGGCACGGCGCGGCGCACCTCACGCACGATGGCATGCAGCAGCTCCGGCTCCTTGAGCAGCACCGCCCCGCCACGCGATTTGTTGACGGTCTTGGCCGGGCAGCCGAAGTTCAGGTCGATCACCGGCGCCCCCAGCTCGCAGGCCAGCGCCGCGTTCTCGGCCAGGCACACCGGGTCCGAGCCGAGCAGTTGCACACGCATCGGCACGCCGGCCGCGGTGCGCGCCCCCTGGCGCAGTTCCGGGGCCAGTTTGTCGAACGAGGATTCCGGCAACAGGCGGTCGCAGACGCGGATGAACTCGGTGACGCACCAATCGATGCCACCCACCCGGGTCAGGACGTCGCGCAGGATGTTGTCGACCAGCCCCTCCATCGGGGCCAGGGCAATTTGCATGTGAGGGTCTCAGGGCGCAAAAGGCGGCAGTCTAGCAAAAATCCGCCGCTTTTCAGTTGCCGATCAGCGCCGCGCCGTAGCCGTCGAGGAACTCCGCCGGCATGCGCCTGGGTTTGCCAGTGGACAGCTCGATGCAGGCGAAGGTGGTGTGTGCGCGCAACAGGGTGACGCCGTCACTCGGGCGCTTGAGCTGGAAACGCCGGGTCATGCGCAGACGCTGGTCCCAGTCGACGATCCAGGTGGCCAGTTGCAGCTCGTCATCCTCGTAGGCGGCAGCGAGGTAGTCGATCTCGTGGCGCACCACGGCCATGGCCCGGTCCAGGCGACGGTATTCGGCCAGGTCCAGCCCCAGGCGCTGGGAATGGCGCCAGGCGCAGCGCTCCAGCCAGGTGACGTAGACCGCATTGTTGGCGTGGCCGAGGCCATCGATGTCCTCATTGCCGACGCGAAGGTCGATGGTGAATGGTGCCGCCAGATCCCAGCTCATGCCCGCTCCTGGTTGTTCGTGAACGGGCAGAGTGTAACGGATGCTCAGGCGCTTTGTCGGGCGCGCTCATTGGTGCGCGCCAGCAGCTCGAGTACCGCCTCACCCAGCCGCGGGTCAGCCAGCACGCGCACGTGGCCACCTTCTTCGAGCAAAAGCAGGCGGCTGTCGAACCAGGCCTTGTGAATGACCTGCGATTCACCAGCCGGCACCAGCACATCATCACTGGCATGCACCACCAGGCCCGGCAGGTCCAGTTGATAACCGGTGACATCCAGGCGCGCAATCTGCACGCCGATATCACGCTCGACCTGGCGAATGAAGGCGGCCCTGGCCCGCGCTGGCAACCCCAGATGCCGGGCGAAGCCGCGCATCACCCCCAGCAACCGGGCTGGCGCGGCAATACTCACCGCCGCTTCGGCACGCAACCCCCACTGCAGCGCCAGCAGCACACTGGCGCCCCCCATGGAATGACCAATCACCGCGCGCAGCGGCGGCAACTCGGCCGCGGCCTCCAGCAAGGCGCGGGCGAACAGCACCACATGGGCCTGATGCCCTGGCGAGCGCCCATGGCCCGGCCCCTCCAGCGACACCACGGTATGCCCGGCGGCGACCAGGGTTTCGATCAGTGCGGCGAACTGGGTTGGCCGCCCTTCCCAACCGTGCATCAGCAACACGGTCGGCCCTTGCCCCCAGCGCAGCGCCGACAGCCCGAAGCGCAGGGTGATGCGCTCGGCGCGAGCCAGCAGCGGCAGTTCCCAGTCCCTCGGTGGCAGGGTGCGTGGGCTCATGAAGGCGCGGCGCATCTTGCCGGCAACGTGCTCAGGGGCCAGGTGGCCGAGGGTGCCGTTGACACCACGAATCCAGCTCAGGGTCTTCATCGCCATGCTCCAGGAATGAACGTGCTCAGATCACCGCCGATTTGGCGGCACGCAGGATACGATCGGACAGCTCGCCAGTGCCCAGGGCCCGCGCCACTGCCAGGCCACCCACCATCAGGGCGAAGTCGGCCAGGGCCTTGTCCATGTCTTCGGGGCGGTCGACCATCTGCGCGGTCATCAGCTCGATGTGCTCCACCAGTACTTCACGGAAAGCCTCTGGCAGGCGCTGCATTTCGCTGAGTGCATTGGGTAGCGGGCAGGCCGCCACTTCTGCGTCACGGTGCTTGCGCGAAAGATAGAAAGCGGCAACCAGCGCACGACGGCCAGCGCCGTCCAGGCTCGGGTCGACCCCGGCGAGCAAGGCCCGGCGCTCGGCCAGCAACTGGCTGAAGGCCTCCAGCATGAGCTCATCCTTGCTGTCGAAATGGGCGTAGAAACCACCCACGGTCAGCCCGGCGGCGCCCATGACCTGGCTCACACTGGGCTCGGCCGGCCCGTGCTGGATCAACGCGCCACGCGCCGCTTCAAGAATGCGCTCGCGTGTCTTGCTCTTCTTGTCGCTCATGGCTCACCTCCAAATATTATGATCGACATATTATGCTTATCATATTTTAAGGCAAGCAAAATCTGCGGCGAGCGAGTGGCCGACAGCGAATTCTCAGGGAGCAGAAAAAACAAAAGGCCCATTCAATAATCGAATGAGCCTTATAAGCCCCGCAAAACGCGGGTAAAAAATGGCGTCCCCTAGGGGACTCGAACCCCTGTTACCGCCGTGAAAGGGCGGTGTCCTAGGCCACTAGACGAAGGGGACGTAACCTTCGTGCCGATCCGTTTTCACGAACCGCGGCGAATTGGTGGAGCTAAGCGGGATCGAACCGCTGACCTCCTGCATGCCATGCAGGCGCTCTCCCAGCTGAGCTATAGCCCCGAGGTAAAACAAAAGGCTCACACAAAGATGATGAGCCTTTCAACTCCCGCAAAACGCGGGTAAAAGTGGCGTCCCCTAGGGGACTCGAACCCCTGTTACCGCCGTGAAAGGGCGGTGTCCTAGGCCACTAGACGAAGGGGACGTAACCTTCGTGCCGATCCGTTTTCACGAACCGCGGCAAAATTGGTGGAGCTAAGCGGGATCGAACCGCTGACCTCCTGCATGCCATGCAGGCGCTCTCCCAGCTGAGCTATAGCCCCGGATTTCTAGCCTCTCGGCCCAGCGACATGGTTAAACATCGCTTGTGCAAAACTGGCGTCCCCTAGGGGACTCGAACCCCTGTTACCGCCGTGAAAGGGCGGTGTCCTAGGCCACTAGACGAAGGGGACGAACCTTCTTACCTTCAAGACCCGGTTGCTGGACCCGGTCTTGCTTACCGGCATTGCCGTTAAGCGGAATTTGGTGGAGCTAAGCGGGATCGAACCGCTGACCTCCTGCATGCCATGCAGGCGCTCTCCCAGCTGAGCTATAGCCCCACAATGTCGCTTTGAACCGAAGCGCTGGCTGGGTGCCTGGCATTTCGTTTTCGTTCATCGCTGTGTACGGGGCGCATATTAAGTTCCGATTGCAGGGCTGTCAAACGAATTTTTGAAATTATTCAAAAATTTTTTCACAGATAACAATCACTTACCGCCCTGCCCTGCTCTTCGGTGCAAACAAAGTCCCGTGGCAGCGGGCTTGCCCCGCGATCGCGATGGTCAATGGAACATCGCAATCGCGGGGCAAGCCCGCTCCCACGAAAGCAAAAGCCGCTATCAGGCGATATTCGCCAGCAGCTTTTCCCACTCTTTGTTTTCTTTCTTCGACACGCCGCCCAGCAGGTCAAGGGCCTGGCGCAGACGGTAACGGGTCAGGTCTGGGCCGAGGATTTCCATGGCGTCGAGCACCGACACCGAGCTGGCCTGGCCAGTGATGGCGGCGAACATCAGTGGCATGGCATCGCGCAACTTGAGCTCCAACGACTCGACCACCGCCTGGATGCAGGCGGTGATGCGGTCTTTCTCCCACTGGCGCAGGCTTTCCAGTTTCCACAGGATCAGCTGCATCACCTGGCGCACCTGGTCGGACGACAGTTTCTTGCTCTCGAACAGCTTAGCGTCAAGCTTCAACGCGCCTTCGAAGAAGAAACCACCCAGCGGGGCAACCTGGCTGAAGGTTTCAACCCGGCCCTGCACGTGCGGGGCGATCTTCATCATGTAGTCGCTGTTGAAGGCCCACTTCTGCAGGCGCGCGGCAAATTCTTCAACCGGCAGCTCACGCAGCCACTGGCCGTTGAGCCAGGACAGCTTCTCGATGTCGAAGATCGGGCCGCCCAGCGAGATGCGCGACAGGTCGAAGTGCTCGACCATCTCCGCCAGCGAGAACTTCTCGCGCTCGTCCGGCATCGACCAGCCCATGCGGCCCAGGTAGTTGAGCATCGCTTCGGGCATGAAGCCCATGCGCTCGTAGAAGGTGACCGAGGTCGGGTTCTTGCGCTTGGACAGCTTGCTCTTGTCCGGGTTGCGCAGCAACGGCATGTAGCACAGTTTGGGCTGCTCCCAGCCGAAGTACTCGTACAGCTTGATCAGCTTGGGCGCCGAGGGCAGCCACTCTTCACCACGCAGTACATGGGTGATGCCCATCAGGTGATCGTCGACCACGTTGGCCAGGAAGTACGTCGGCAGGCCGTCGTTCTTCATCAGTACCTGCATGTCCATGCGGTCCCACGGGATCTCGACATCGCCACGCAGCATGTCCGGCACCACGCAGATGCCTTCGCTCGGCACCTTCATGCGGATCACGTGCGGCTCGCCGGCCGCCAGGCGGCGCTGCACTTCCTCATCGCTCAGCAGCAGGGCGCGGCCGTCGTAGCGCGGGGTCTCGCCGCGGGCCATCTGCTCGGCACGCATCTGCTCCAGCTCTTCGGCGGTGCAGAAGCAGTAGAAGGCGTGGCCGGCATCGACCAGCTCCTTGGCGTACTTGGCGTAGATCTCGCCACGCTCGCTCTGCCGGTACGGGCCGTGCGGGCCGCCGACGTCCGGGCCTTCGTTCCATTCGATGCCGAGCCAGCGCAGGGCGTCGAAGATCTGCTGTTCCGACTCGCGGGTGGAGCGCAGCTGGTCGGTGTCTTCGATCCGCAGGATGAACTCACCGCCGTGCTGCTTGGCAAAGCAGTAGTTGAACAGGGCGATGTAGGCAGTGCCGACATGGGGGTCGCCAGTGGGCGATGGCGCGATACGCGTGCGAACGGTGGTCATGGAGAGTCTCGAACGAAGATTCAAACAAAGGCGGGATGTTAGCAGGGAGCGGGCACTGGGCTCCAGCAATGGCGCTTTCGTCACTTGTGACGGTGCCGGTTACGGCTGTTAAATTTGCTTACACTTCTGGAACCATAGTCCTCATGCCCGCCCAACTCAAACGTCGCCTGCTGATCTTCATCACCCTGGTCGCGCTGATCGCCCTCGCCTTCCTCGCCCACTGGTACTTCAAGGGGCGCTTCTTCGAGAGCACCGACAACGCCTATGTACAGGGCGAGATCACCCGCGTATCCAGCCAGCTCGGCGCGCGCATCGATGAAGTGAGGGTGGAAGACAACCAGCATGTCAGCAAGGGTGACCTGCTGGTGCGCCTGGAAGTCGCCGATTTCGAACTGGCCGTGGCCCGCGCCCGCGCTGCGCTGGCTACTCGCGAAGCGGAACTGGTGCAGGCGCAGAGCCGGCTCGCCCAGCAAGGTAGCCTGATTGCCGCCGGCCAGGCCCAGGTGGCCGCCAACCAGGCCACCCTCGACCGCTCGCAGCTCGACCTCAACCGCGCCCAGGCCCTGCGCAAGCCCGGCTTCGTTTCCGAAGAGCGGGTCACCACCCTTTCGGCGGAAAGCCATGTGGCCCGCTCCCAGGTGGACAAGGCCCAGGCCGATCTCAAAGGCCAGCGCCAGCAGGTCGATGCCCTGAGCGCCGAACTCAAGCGCCTCGATGCGCAGATTGCCAATGCCCGCGCCGACCTGGCGCAGGCCGAAATCAATCTGACCCGCTGCGAGATCCACGCGCCGATCAGCGGCACCATCGGCCAGCGCAGCGCGCGCAACGGCCAGGTGGTGCAGGCCGGCGCCTACCTGCTGTCGATCGTTCCGGACCAGGACATCTGGGTGCAGGCCAACTTCAAGGAAACCCAGATCGGCAAGATGCACTCCGGTCAGCGCGCCGAACTGCTGTTCGACAGCTACCCCGACACCCCGATCGAAGGCCGCGTCGACAGTCTGTTCGCCGCGTCTGGGGCACAGTTCAGCCTGCTGCCGCCAGACAACGCCACCGGCAACTTCACCAAGGTGGTGCAACGCATCCCGGTCAAGCTGACCTTCGCCGCCGACAACCCGCTGCATGGCCGCATCCGCCCGGGCATGTCGGTGACGGCCACCGTCGACCTGCGCAGCCAGGACGACAGCCGCGATGGCCGGTGACCAACTGCTGCGGCCCAGCGCAGAGCCCACCCGGCGCGACTGGATCGCGGTGATGAGCGTGATGCTCGGCGCCTTCATGGCAGTGCTGGACATCCAGATCACCAACTCTTCACTCAAGGACATCCAGGGCGCGCTGTCAGCCACCCTTGAGGAAGGTTCGTGGATTTCCACCTCCTACCTGGTGGCCGAGATCATCATGATCCCGCTGACCGCCTGGCTGGTGCAGCTGCTGTCGGCCCGGCGCCTGGCAGTGTGGGTGTCGCTGGGCTTCCTGGCTTCGTCGCTGCTGTGCTCGATGGCCTGGAACCTGGAAAGCATGATCGTGTTCCGTGCCCTGCAGGGCTTCACCGGCGGCGCACTGATCCCGCTGGCGTTCACCCTGACGTTGATCAAGCTGCCGGAGCACCACCGCGCCAAGGGCATGGCCATGTTCGCCATGACCGCCACCTTCGCCCCGTCGATCGGCCCGACCCTGGGTGGCTGGCTGACCGAAAACTGGGGCTGGGAATACATCTTCTACATCAACATCCCGCCAGGGCTGCTGATGATTGCCGGGCTGATGTACGGGCTGGAAAAGAAAGAAGCCCACTGGGAGCTGCTGAAAAGCACCGACTACGCCGGCATCGTGAGCCTCGGCCTGGGCCTGGGCTGCCTGCAGGTGTTCCTTGAAGAAGGCCACCGCAAGGACTGGCTGGAATCCAGCCTGATCGTCGGCCTGGGCAGTGTCGCCCTGGTCAGCCTGATCCTGTTCGTGATCCTGCAGCTGTCCCGCCCGCACCCGCTGATCAACCTGCGCATCCTCGGCAACCGCAACTTCGGTTTATCCAGCATCGCCAGCCTGGGCATGGGTGTGGGGCTGTACGGTTCGATCTACCTGCTGCCGCTGTATCTGGCCCAGATCCAGGGCTACAACGCCCTGCAGATCGGCGAGGTGATCATGTGGATGGGGGTGCCGCAGCTGTTCCTGATTCCACTGGTGCCGCTGCTGATGAAGGTGATCTCGCCCAAGCTGCTGTGCGCCTTGGGCTTTTGCCTGTTTGGCGTGGCCAGTTTCAGTTCGGGGGTGCTCAACCCGGACTTCGCCGGGCCGCAGTTCAACCAGATCCAGGTGATCCGCGCCCTTGGCCAGCCGATGATCATGGTGACCATCTCACTGATCGCCACGGCCTACATCCAACCCCAGGATGCGGGGTCGGCGTCGAGCCTGTTCAACATCCTGCGCAACCTCGGCGGCGCAATTGGCATCGCCTTGCTCGCGACCTTGCTGGATGCGCGGGCCAAGGTGTACTTCGACTACCTGCGTGAAGCACTGGTGCCGAGCAACCCGCAAGTGGCCGAGCGCCTGGCGCAACTCACCGAGCGGTTGGGCAGCGACACCGCGGCGCTGGGCAAGCTCAGTGAGATCACCCACCAGCAGGCGATGATCATGGCCTACAACGATGCGTTCCACTTCGTCGGGATCGGGCTGGCGGTGAGCATGCTGGCGGTGTTGTTGACGCGCAAGTTGCCGCAGGGGTTGAAGGCAGGGGAAGCGCACTGACGGACGCCAGACATGGGTAATGCGCTGGCTTCTTCGCGGGTAAACCCGCTCCCACACACCTTGCACATAACCTGTGGGAGCGGCGGTTCGGCGCCCCGATTTACCCGCGAAGAGGCCAACACCGATACCGGCTGCTCAACTGGCGATCAGGCGCTCGCGCAGCTTGCCTATCTCGTCGCGCAACTGCGCGGCGGCCTCGAACTCCAGGTCGCGGGCGAACTGGAACATCTTCTCTTCCAACTGCTTGATACGCTTGGTGATCTCGGCCGGAGTCTGCAACTCGACTTCGTAACGCCCGGCCTCCTCCGCCGCCTTGGCCATGCCCTTGCGCTTCTTGCTGCGCGCACCGGGCACGGTGGCACCTTCCATGATGTCGGTGATGTCCTTGACCACCCCCTTGGGCACGATGCCGTTGGCGGCGTTGAACGCCACCTGCTTGTCCCGGCGCCGCTCGGTCTCGTCGATGGCGCGCTGCATCGAGCCTGTGATGTTGTCGGCGTAGAGGATTGCCTTGCCGTTGAGGTTGCGCGCCGCACGGCCAATGGTCTGGATCAGCGAGCGCTCGGAACGCAGGAAACCTTCCTTGTCGGCATCGAGAATGGCCACCAGCGACACTTCCGGCATGTCCAGGCCTTCGCGCAGCAGGTTGATGCCCACCAATACGTCGAAGGTGCCCAGGCGCAGGTCGCGGATGATCTCCACCCGCTCGACGGTGTCGATGTCCGAGTGCAGGTAGCGCACCCGCACATCGTGATCGGCCAGGTAGTCGGTGAGGTCTTCGGCCATGCGCTTGGTCAGGGTGGTGGCCAGCACCCGCTCGCCCAGGGCGACGCGCTTGCCGATCTCCGACAGCAGGTCGTCGACCTGGGTTAGCGCAGGGCGCACTTCGACCTGCGGGTCGACCAGGCCGGTGGGGCGCACCACCTGCTCGACCACGCGCCCGGCGTGCTCGGCTTCGTAAGGGCCGGGCGTTGCGGACACGAAGATGGTCTGCGGGCTGACCGCCTCCCACTCGTCGAAGCGCATGGGGCGGTTGTCCAATGCCGATGGCATGCGGAAGCCGTACTCCACCAGCGTTTCCTTGCGCGACCGGTCGCCTTTGTACATGGCGCCGACCTGGGGTACGGAAACGTGGGATTCGTCGATCACCAGCAATGCATCCGCCGGCAGGTAGTCGTACAGCGTGGGTGGCGGCGCGCCGGCCGGGCGCCCGGAAAGATAGCGCGAGTAGTTTTCGATGCCGTTGCAGTAGCCCAGTTCGAGGATCATCTCCAGGTCGAAGCGGGTGCGCTGCTCCAGGCGCTGGGCCTCGACCAGCTTGTTGTGCTTGTGCAGGTACTCCAGGCGCTCCTTGAGCTCTTCCTTGATGCCCTCCACCGCTTCGAGCAGCGTTTCGCGCGGCGTGACGTAGTGCGACTTGGGGTAGAAGGTGAAGCGCGGCAGCTTGCGGATCACCTCGCCGGTCAGCGGGTCGAAGGCGGCGATGTTCTCCACCTCGTCATCGAACAGTTCGATGCGGATGGCCTCCAGGTCCGATTCGGCCGGGAACACGTCGATCACATCGCCGCGCACACGGAAGGTGGCGCGGGCGAAGTCCATCTCGTTGCGGGTGTACTGCAGCTCGGTCAGGCGGCGCAGCAACGCACGCTGGTCGAGCTGGTCGCCACGGTCGACGTGCAGGACCATCTTCAGGTACGCCTCGGGGCTGCCCAGGCCATAGATGCACGACACGGTGGTGACGATGATCGCGTCGCGCCGCTCGAGCAACGCCTTGGTCGCCGACAGGCGCATCTGCTCGATATGGTCGTTGATCGAGGCGTCCTTCTCGATGAAGGTGTCCGACGACGGCACGTAGGCTTCGGGCTGGTAGTAGTCGTAGTAGGAGACGAAGTACTCGACCGCGTTGTTCGGGAAGAACGCCTTGAACTCGCCGTAAAGCTGCGCCGCCAGGGTCTTGTTCGGCGCCAGCACCAAGGTCGGACGCTGCACCTGCTGGATCACGTTGGCGATGCTGAAAGTCTTGCCCGAGCCGGTCACGCCCAGCAGCGTCTGGTGCGAAAGCCCGGCCTCGATGCCCTCGACCATCTGGCGGATGGCCTCGGGCTGGTCGCCGGCCGGCTGGAATCGGGTGACGAGCTGGAACTCGGACATGACGGACCTCGTGAATGTCGCGGCAACTGTAAATTTAGCCAGTAGTCTATACGCAAATGCGCCCGCCGGGCGCGGCTTTCAAGCCTGGCCCGGCAGCACCTATGGCAATGGACCGGGCAATTCGACCAATGGTCGAAAAATATTTGCGCAAACAGCCGGAAAAGCTGCGCCAGACTGTCGCAGTGACCGGGCGGTATCACTATACTGACTCCCCGTTTGTGCACCGCTTCAGTGCATTCGGCTGGAGCGTGGCAACCCCTATCACTCTCCTATCCGAGCCAAGGTAACAATGAGCCTGTTTTCCGCTGTCGAGCTGGCACCCCGCGACCCTATCCTGGGCCTCAACGAAGCATTCAACGCCGACCCACGTACCGACAAGGTCAACCTGGGCGTAGGCGTCTACTGCAATGAGGAAGGCCGCATTCCGCTGCTGCGCGCAGTGATCGAAGCAGAGACCCAGCGTGCCGCCCAGCACGCTTCCCGCGGTTACCTGCCGATCGATGGCATCGCGCAGTACGACCAGGCCGTGCAAAAGCTGATTTTCGGTGCCCAATCGCCACTGCTGGCCGCCGGCCGTGTAGTGACCGTGCAGGCTGTCGGTGGTACCGGCGCGCTCAAGATCGGTGCCGACTTCCTCAAGCGCCTGGCGCCGGGCGCCGTGGTTGCCATCAGCGACCCGAGCTGGGAAAACCACCGCGCTCTGTTCGAAACCGCAGGTTTCCCGGTCAAGAACTACCGTTACTACGACGCCGCCAGCCATGACGTCAATCGTGCCGGCATGCTCGAAGACCTGAACAACCTGCCCTCCGGCTCGATCATCGTGCTGCACGCCTGCTGCCACAACCCGACCGGCGTCGACCTGTCGCTGGACGACTGGAAGAACGTGCTGGAAGTGGTCAAGGCCAAAGGCCACGTGCCGTTCCTCGACATGGCCTACCAGGGCTTTGGTGACGGCATCGCCGAAGACGCCTTCGCCGTGCGCCTGTTCGCCGAGTCGGGCCTGGAGTTCTTCGTGTCCAGCTCGTTCTCCAAGTCGTTCTCGCTGTACGGCGAGCGCGTCGGCGCGCTGTCGATCGTCACCGCCTCGAAAGACGAGAGCACCCGCGTGCTGTCGCAGGTCAAACGGGTGATCCGCACCACCTACTCCAACCCGCCGACCCACGGCGCGACCATCGTCGCCACCGTGCTGAACAGCCCCGAGCTGTGCCAGATGTGGGAAGCCGAACTGGCCGAGATGCGCACCCGCATCCATGGCATGCGCAAGCAGATGGTCGAGCTGCTGGCCGAATACGGTGCCAAGCGCGACTTCAGCTTCGTTGGTCGCCAGGCTGGCATGTTCTCCTACTCCGGCCTGACCGTGGAGCAAGTGGCACGCCTGAAGAACGAGTTCGGCATCTATGCCCTGGACACCGGCCGCATCGCTGTTGCTGCCCTGAACCAGAGCAACATCCACGTGGTCACCAAGGCCATCGTAGAAGTACTGTAACTCCTTGATTGCCAAGGGGAAGCTTGACTTCCCCCTGGCAGTCGGTAAGATACGCCGAAATTCCGCGATAGCTCAGTCGGTAGAGCAAATGACTGTTAATCATTGGGTCCCTGGTTCGAGTCCAGGTCGCGGAGCCAAACAGCGTTGCAGAGATTGCCTCCACAGTCTTTGAACACCCGAAGAACCCGCCTCCTGGCGGGTTTTTTCGTTTTGGCGTGTAGCTGCTTGCTACCGTGTGAATGCTCTCGATGGCCGGCCCAATTCAACTTGGCTGTGGCAACGCCTGCACTGCCTCGCCAGCCAGGCAGCCACTGCAGGTTCTTTTGCACACGCCCCTTGTTTTCCAATTGCCCTGAACTATCGTCTGCATGCGCATCCGGCGCCTCAACGACAGGGAGTCAAGATGGACACCAAGCAGACCGCCCAAAATGCCCAGCAAGCGGTGGAACTCGTTGCCAACCAGGCCATCCTGGCCAGCCAGCAAGGCACCTTCGCAGTTGGTGGCTGCATCATCGACAATGCCACCGGCAACGTGCTCGCCGCCCTGCACAACAATGTGCTGATGCCCTACCCCGGCAGTACCGTGCAACCGCCGTTCCTGCCCCACGACCCGACCGCCCACGGCGAACGACAGTTGGTGGACTGGTACTTCGCCAACCGCCAGCACCTGGGCCTGCCAGCGCCGGAAAAACTGACCGTGGTGACCACCCTCGACCCCTGCGCCATGTGCGCCGGCTCGCTGCTGACTGCCGGCTTCAACGTGGCGGTCAGCGCCATCGACACTTATGCGGGGATCAACTTCAACAGCCAGTTCGATTTCCCCAGCCTGCCACCCGCCGTGCGCCAGAAGGCGCAGGCCAGTTGGGGCTACTATGCGGTTGCCGCGCCGATCAACCGACCCTATCAGGGCGCAGGCAGCGGGCCGGTCTATGCCGGCTGCGGTATCGATGCCGCAGCCTTCAGCCTCACCGGTTCGATCTTCGACGCCAGCGTGTCCAGCGTGCGTGACGCCAGCAACAACAGTGGCCTGCCACCTGACCAACTGCGCAACCCAAGCTCGCTGCCCGCCGACAGCAAAGTCCGGCAAGCCCTGGCGGCCCTGAGCCCCTGGAGCCTCAGGGTCAGCAGCGCCAACCCGCGCATGCCAGGGCAGGAACTGGCCCGCCCACTGATCGAAACCGCCCGCCAGGCCGACACCATGAACGCCGTGGCCTTGCTCGACCCGTTCGGCAACCTGTTGGCCTGCCTGGGAGGCGTGGAGAAGCAGTCGCCAATCCGCACCGCGTTCATGGAGACCACGCGTGGCTATGCCGAACTGCGCTGGAAGCTGATGAACGACAACGACCCTGCGGTACGCGCCCAGGCGAAGCAATGCCTCACGCACCCCAAATACGGCACCTTCGTGTTCCTGTACATCCCTGACCCGGCGACCAGCCAGGCGGTGATGACCTTTGGCGCCTACGGTTCAACCATGGAAGGGCCGGTACCGCAGTCATTCCCTTCCAACTTGCAATATGTGCTACTGCCTGCCGGCGTCAGTGCCCAGGCCGTGGCGCAACTGGCGCAGAACCTGCCGCCCTTCTATACCCAGAGCGTCCAGGTGGCACCCAGCCAAGTGCTGGACACAACCCTGATCAGCGCCGTGCAACGCGAACTGTAGCCACGATGCCCTGACGGGCGGCTCATTGGGACAGGGGTTCGGTCACTGGCCGCCCCTCGTCCACCAGGCTCCACACCAGCAGCTTGGCCGGCGCGGTCTTGCTGGCGTTGCTCGATACGCTGTGCACGGTGCCCGGCGCTTCGTACCAGAACTCGCCGGCCTTGTAGGTTTTCTGCGGCTCGTCGTTGAGCTTCGAGACGACCGCACCTTCCAATACATAAGCCATGACCGCGCCTGGGTGCTGATGGGCGGGCGATGCCTGGCCCGGTGCGTAGCTGACGGTGAGCATCACCGCTTTCTTGCCCGGGGCATTGCTGGGCAGCTGCTCCTGGAGAACCTTCACCTGATCGGGATGCTGCGCGTCGCCATGCGCCCAGGCAGGCACGTTGGCGCCCAACACGCCGAAGGCGACAAACACGCTGAGGGAAAGACGGGGAATACTCATGACGGGGATCTCCTGATTGGCTGTGGCCCTCAGGTTATGCCCCGCCCGATATAGGGGAAACGGCCAATTCGCGGAAAAAGCGGGAGGCCGATCTTCGCTCAGGCGTCGCGCCCGATCGGATAGAACTGGCCATGGCTCCAAACCCCGAGCCACTGCTCACCCTCGATGATCTGCGGCACCGCCAACTCCACCAACTGGTAGAACACGTTGCGGTGAATCAGCGCCTCGAGGTTGCCACGCATGAGCACATAGGGCGCAGGCTCCTGGGTGACTGGGTCGATCACTACCCGCAGCGGGTTGGCCGGGCCGGCTTCGACCTGATCGTCGACGTTGCTGGTGAAGCGCAGCACTTGCTGCTCGCCACTCCCCTGCACATCCAGCAGCACCGCAACGAAGGGCGCGTCATCAACGCGAATACCGACTTTTTCCACCGGCGTGACCAGGAAGTAGTCGTCGCCATCGCGGCGGATAATGGTGGAAAACAGCCGGACCATCGGTTTGCGCCCGATCGGCGTACCCAGGTAGTACCAGGTGCCGTCACGGGCGATGCGCATGTCGATGTCGCCACAGAAATCCGGGTTCCACAGATGCACCGGTGGCAGGCCCTTGTGTGCGGGGATCTGCGCCAGCAGATCGTTGGCTTTGCCGGTGTCGGTCATATCACGCTCGCTTACTTGCTCATGCCCAAGAGGCTACGAGCGTACTCGCGCATGGGCGCGGCAAGCAAATCCTGGGGGCTGTTGTCATGGAACGTCAACAAACCGCCACGACTCTTGATGCGGGCGGTGTCGATCAGGTAGCGGGTGCTGGTCTCGATCAGCATCATCTGCACCACGCCAGTGTCCCAGCCCAGGCGGTCGACGGCCTGTTCGTCATACCATTCATCGCCATTGCCGATACGGTCGTCGGTGCGGGCGAAGCGGGTGTACAGCACGTAGTCGGCGCCGATCGAACGGGCTTCGGCGATCGCGTCTTCCAGGCCGAGCGGGCCCTGGGCGCGGCGCACCAGCGGGAAGTACTCGATGAAACTCTTGAAGGCTTCCTCGGCCACGGCGTTCTGGCGCGGCTGCGGCCCCTTGCCCGGCGGCATGAACGCGCCCTGACCAATGAAGATGAACGAATCGGGCTGCAAGCGGATGGACAGGGTACGGGTGGTGTTGCTGTGATCCAGCAGGCCCACGTCGCTCATCTGGTAACGGACCTCTTCCCCCATGTCGCTGACTTTCATGCAACCGCCCAACGCCATCAGCGCCAGCAGCAAGACCAGGCTACGCATCTTTCCTCCAAAGGCCGGTGACGAAAAACCGGCGAATAGCCGCCAGATGCAGCTTTTGCGCCAGAGTCAGCCGCCGATCACCTTCATCACCATCACATCGCCGGAGAACGCCAGGCCCTGCTTGTCCGCCAGCGCCTTCACCAGCAACCGCTGCAACGCCGGCAGCGCCTGGTGGCGCGGCTTGTCCAGCAGGTCGCCGACAAAGTGACGGTTGCCTGAAGAGAGGCAACCATGCAGCCAGCCAGTGGACGACAAGCGCAGCCGCGAGCAGGCGCGACAGAAGGGTACGCTCTCGTTGGCGATCACCCCGAAGTGCCCTTTGCCGGGTATGCGATAACGCAGCGCGGTAGCATCCACCGGGCGCTGCGCCTGCTCGAACTCATGGGCTTCGCCGATCAGCGCGAGCAATTGCTCCAGCCCCACGAACTGCTGCCCGAAGGCATTGCTGTCGCGGGCCAGGTGGCCCATGCGCATCAGCTCGATGAAGCGCAGCTCGTAACCCTTGTGCAGACAGTAGTCGAGCAGCGGCAGTACCTGATCGAGGTTTTGCCCACGCATGGGCACCATGTTGACTTTGATCGCCATGCCAGCAGCGCTGGCCTGGGCCATGCCGTCTAGCACGCTGGCCAGGTCGCCGCCACGGGCGATGCGGCGAAACGCCAGGGGGTCGAGGGTATCGAGCGAGACATTCAGCCTGCGGATGCCGGCAGCACGCAGCAGCGGCAGTTTGCGGGCAAGCAGTTGGCCATTAGTGGTGAGGCTGATGTCTTCCAGGCCGAGCCCGGCCACCGCCGTCAGGAAGCCCTCGAGCCGCGGGCTGATCAGCGGCTCGCCGCCGGTGATGCGCAAGCGCTCGACACCTGCGGCCTCGACCAGGTAGGCCACGCCGCGCCCCAGCGCCTCGGCCCCCAGTTCGTCCTGCGCCGCCACCAGGCGCTTGCCATCGGGCACGCAGTAGGTGCAGGCGTAGTTGCAGGCAGCAGTCAGGCTGACGCGCAGGTTGCGAAAGCGCCTGCCTTGACGATCGACGATCATGGGTGACTCCGGCATGGAAGAATCGGACCGGCGAAACCTGACTCATAAATCAGGTTTTTGCAAGTCTTCCTGTCGAAGGCTGAATCACGCGATGCTCACCGAGGGCCGGCAAGCACCGCCCGGGCCGCTTCAGTTCGCGGTTTCTGGGTCGCGCTTGCGCTTGTTGCCCATGCGCACGCCGATGTCCATGAGGAACTGGAAGAAGCCTTCCTGATCTTCCAGCACGTTGCTCCAGAACGGCGAGTGGTACAGCGCCACCGCACCGTGGACCAGCGCCCACGCCGCGCAATAGTGGAAGTACGGCGGCACATCCTCGAGCTTTCCTTCGCTGATGCGGCCCTTGATCAGCTGCGTCAGGCGGTCGAAGTTGGAGGCACGGATGCTGTGCAACTGCTCGACCATTTCCGGCACCTGGTTGCCCTTGACCACCTTTTCTTCCAGGCGGTCGAACAGCCGGTAGCGCTGCGGGTCACGCATGCGGAACTCGAAGTAGGCGCGCGACAGCGCCTCTTTGTCACGGTCGACGTCAGCGGAATGCAGCAGCTCGTTCAGGTCACGCTCATAGTCGAGCATCAGGCGCAGGTAGATCTCCGCCTTGGACTTGAAGTGCTTGTAGATCGTGCCTTTGCCGATGCCGACGGCGTCGGCGATCATCTCGACGGTGACACTGTCTTCACCCTGTTCGAGAAACAGCTTGAGCGCCGTATCGAGGATTTCCTGCTCGCGGCGGCGAAATTCACGGACCTTACGAGGTTCTTTGTGCATAGGTAGGACTAGGATGACAATCGAAGCGGATTATTATGCCTAACTGGCGGTAAATTGCACGGATCTTCCAAGCATGTCTGTGTTTCTTGATGAGTTCGAGCAGGCTCCGGGCCTGTGCTACCTGAACCATGCGGCCATCGCTCCGTGGCCGCGCCGGGCCACTGATGCCGTGGCGCGCTTCGCCCGTGACAACCTGCAGCGGGGCGCCAGCGACTACCCGGCCTGGCTGGCCACCGAGCGGCGCCTGCGCGAACGCCTGGCGCGCCTGCTCAACGCGCCGTCCACCGGCGACATCGCCTTGCTGGGCAATACCTCGCAAGCCTTGTCATTGGTGGCCTTCGGCCTCGACTGGCAACGCGGCGACAAGGTGATCATCAGCGACGAAGAGTTCCCCTCCAATCGCGTGGTCTGGCAGGCACTGGCGGATCAAGGCGTTGATGTGATCGAGACCAGCCTGGCCGGGGATGACCCAGAAGCCGCACTGCTTAAGGCCTGTGGCCCGCGCGCCCGGCTGCTGGCGATCAGTGCCGTGCAGTTCGCCAGCGGCCTGCGCCTGGACCTTGCCCGCCTGGGCCAGGGCTGTCGCGAACGGGGCGTGCTGTTCTGCGTCGATGCCATCCAGCAGATTGGCGCCCTGCCCTTCGACGTGCAGCACTACCAGTGCGATTTCGCCATGGCCGACGGCCACAAGTGGATGCTCGGCCCCGAGGGTCTGGGGGTGTTCTACTGCCGCGGCGCCCTGCGCAGCCAGTTGAAACTGCACGCCTACGGCTGGCACATGCTCGAACAGCTGGGCGATTTCGAGCGCCGCAGCTGGCAACCGGCACGCAGCGCCCGACGTTTCGAGCCGGGCAGCCCGAACATGCTCGGCGCCTACGCGCTGGAGGCCAGCCTGTCCTTGCTGGAAGATGTCGGCATACACGTGGTTGCAGAGCAACTCGGGCAGCGCGTCGAGCAACTGCATCAGGGGCTGATGGCGATCCCGGGCGTGCAGTTGCACAGCCCGGCAGACCCAAGGCGCCGCGCAGGCATCGTCAATTTCACTGTGGCGGGCCGCGCCAATGCCGACATTTATCGGTCGCTAAGCAGCCAGCAAGTGATCTGCGCCCTGCGCGGGCCCGGCGTGCGTTTTTCCCCACACTTCTATACCGATGAGCGCCTGATCGACGAAGCACTGCGGTTGGTCAGGCAAATCGCCATGCACTGATCGCCCAAGGGAGCGCCGACGTATTCCAAATCTGTTTAAAAAACGATCAGCGAGCGCTGGCAGGGCGCCAATCCTGGCCAATACTTGAAGTGTTGGCGCGGCGCATCCCCCCCAAGTGGCGCGCCGATAAAGGTGCCCAGGGACCGCGTACCTTTGTTTTACTCCTAATGGTCTTAACCCGGATTCCCCCCCCAGAACCCGGGTTTTTTTTGCCCGGGCGCCAGCGGCGAACTGCGGATCAGGCCACCCGTGCCAGCGGGAACAGGCGCTTGAAGTTGGCGGTGGTCTGCTCGGCCAGCTGCTCATAGCTGGCCCCGCGCAGCGAGGCGACATATTCGGCAACTTCGCGCACGTACTGCGGCAAGTTCGGCTTGCCGCGATGCGGGATCGGCGCCAGGTACGGCGAATCGGTCTCCACCAGCAGGCGATCGACCGGCACCTGCCGGGCCACCTCGCGCAGAGCGTCGGCGTTGCGGAATGTCACGATGCCGGACAACGAGATGTAATAACCCAGGTCCAGCGCAGCCTTGGCCATCGGCCAATCTTCGGTGAAGCAGTGCAGCACCCCAGCCTGGGGCAGGTTGGCTTCACGCAGCAGCGCCAGGGTGTCCTCGCGGGCCGCACGGGTGTGCACGATCACCGGCTTGCCGGTCTGCCGCGAGGCTTCCAGGTGCAGGCGGAAGGAGGCCTGCTGCAGCTCGGCGGCTTCGGGCTCGTAGTGGTAATCCAGGCCGGTCTCGCCAATGGCCACCACATGCGGATGGGCCAGCTCGCGCAGCAGCCACTCCAGGGCCGGGGTTTCACCCGGCGCCAGGTCCAGCGGGTGCACCCCCACCGAGCAATCGACGTCGGCGTACTGCTCGCTGAGCGCCTTGACCGCGCCGGCGTTCTCGGCGCTGACGCCGATGCACAGGAAATGCCCGACGCCGCGCTCACGCGCGGCCTGCAGGGCGGCATCGAGGGAACCCTGATGGGCGCTGAGGTCAAGACGGTCGAGGTGGCAATGGGAATCTACGAGCATGGGAACACACACATGAATGAACGATGGAGATCAGCGCATGCCCGGCAGCTGCACCCAATGGGCGAGCAAGGCTTCGAGCAGCAGCACACGGTTGAGGTTGGCCTTGCCCAGCACTTTCTGGCGCTGCTCGAGGATCCACTCCTGGACCTCCAGCACCTTGGCCTGGCGGCTCTTCTGCGCCAGGTACTGCAGCACCTTGCGCATGTCGGCCAGGCCTAGCCCGTCCTCATCCTGAGTCAGCTGATAGCGCAGGATCAGGTGCGACCAGTCGCAGAACCAGTCGAACAACAACAGCAATGGCACGTTGTTCCAGGCTTCGGCCAGCTGGCTGGGCGACTGCTGCTGCTTGAGCAGCTTCTTCACGCCCTCGGTGACCAGCGCGCGCTGCTCGCGCACACCCTTCGCCTGCAGGCTGACAGCCATCAGCGGCGAGCCGGCGGCCAGAGTCAGCAGCTCCTCGCGCTCCTCTTCGCCGCTATCGGCAAGGGCATCGGCCAGCCACGCACGGCTCTGGGCCAGGCTCGGCTGCGGGCAGGTGACCTGCTGGCAACGGCTCTTGATGGTGGGCAGCAAGCGGCTGGGCTGGTGGCTGACCAACAGCAGCACGGTATCGCCGGAAGGCTCCTCAAGGCTCTTGAGCAAGGCATTGGACGCGTTGACGTTCATCGCCTCCACCGGCTCGATCAGCACCACCTTGCGCCCGCCCTGCTGGGCCGTCTGCACGATGAACGACACCAGTTCGCGAACCTGGTCGACCTTGATCGGCTTGTCGGCCTCTTCTGGCTCCAGCACGAAGTTGTCCGGATGGCTGCCGGCCTTGAGCAGCAGGCACGCCTTGCACTGCCCGCAGGCATCCAGCCCCTGAGGCGCCTGGCACAGCAGCCGCGCCATCAGCCGCTCGGCCAGAGCACGCTTGCCGATACCCTGGGACCCATGCAGCAGGTAGGCGTGGGCATGCTGGCTGCGCCCGGCCAGTTGCTGCCAGAGCGCCTGCTGCCAGGGGTAGGCTTCAGCCACGGCAACGCTCCACAAGGCCCGGCAGCAGCGCATCGATCGCCCGTTGCACCGCATCCAGCGGCTGAGCGGCATCCAGCAGGCTGTAGCGTTGCGGCTGCTGGGCGGCGCGTTGCAGGTAGGCCTGGCGCACCGCCTCGAAGAAGGCCTGGCCCTCCTGCTCGAAGCGGTCCAGCCGGCCACGGGCAGCAGCACGGGCCAGGCCGACCTCGACGGGCAGGTCGAAGACCAGGGTCAGGTCCGGGCGCAGTTCGCCCTGGACGAAGGATTCAAGGATGGCGATGCGCTCCACCGACAGGCCACGGCCACCGCCCTGGTAGGCGTAGGTAGCATCGGTGAAGCGATCGCAGAGCACCACGGCGCCACGCGCCAGGGCCGGGCGGATCACTTCTGCCAGGTGCTGGGCACGGGCAGCGAACATCAGCAGCAACTCGGTATCGGCCGCCATGGGTTCGTCGCTGGGCGCCAGCAGCAGCTCGCGGATGCGCTCGGCCAGTGGCGTGCCACCGGGTTCGCGGGTCATCACCACATCGACACCCTGCTCACGCAGGCGCGCCGCCAGGTAGTCGCGGTTGGTGCTCTTGCCCGCGCCTTCGGGGCCTTCCAGGGTGATAAACAAACCGCTCACGGGTGTTCCTTACTGTTTTTCGGGTACCGGCGCCTCGGCCGGTACGGATTCATCGGTAGGCGCGCCAGCGTCACTTTCAGGCGGGGCTGCCTCGGCAGGCGTCTCCTGGTCGGGCATCGGCTGCTCGCCTGCTCCCGGCTGCGCCGCAGGTGCGGGGCTGGAGCGATAGTCTGCCCGCCGCTTGAGCTGGAACTCACGCACAGCGCTGTTGTGGTCATCCAGGTCATCGGAGAACACATGGCTGCCATCGCCACGGGCGACGAAATACAGGCTGCTGCCATCGCTGGGGTTGAGCGCGGCATGGATCGCTTCGCGGCCGACCATGGCGATTGGCGTCGGCGGCAGGCCGCTGATGGTGTAGGTGTTGTAGGGCGTCGGCTCACGCAGGTCGGCCCGGGTGATCTTGCCGTTGTAGCGCTCGCCCATGCCGTAGATCACGGTCGGATCGGTCTGCAGCATCATCCCCAGGCGCAGCCGGCGCACGAACACACCGGCGATCTGGTTGCGTTCCTGCGGGATGCCGGTTTCCTTCTCCACCAGCGAGGCCATGATCAGCGCCTGGTAAGGGTCGCGATACGGCAAGCCGGTGCTGCGCTCGGCCCACTCCTTGGCCAGCACTTCGTCCAGGCGCATGTAGGCCTGCTGCAACAGTTCGACATCGCTCATGCCGCGCACGAAGCGGTAGGTATCAGGGAAGAAACGGCCCTCGGGGAACACGCCGGTGTGACCGAGCTTGTCCATCACCTGCGCGTCGCTCAGGTCATCGAGGGTGTGCTTGATCTTGTCGTGCCTGGCCACTGCCGCACGCACCTGGCGGAAGGTCCAGCCCTCGACCAGGGTGAGGTTGTACTGCACCACATCGCCGCGCTGCCAGGCATCGAACAACTGCCCCACGGTCATGCCGGGGGTCAGGCGGTATTCACCGGTATGCAGCGGGGTGCCCGCCATGTTGAAGCGCCAGTAAAGGCGCAGCCACAGCGCATCGTCGAGCAGCCCCTCGCCTTCCATGCGGTAGAACATGCGATTGGGCGTGGTGCCGCCGGGCACATCGAGCAGGCGCTCCTGCGCCACTTGCAGGGGCTGCTCCAGGACCGAGTTGACCTTCCAGGCAGCCCAGCCCAATGCCAGGCCGGCGAGGATCAAACCCATTTCCAGCAGCAGCAGGAATTTGCGTCTCACGAATCAGGTATCCAGTAACGTACGGGCAACGGCCTGCAGTTTAAGGGTGAGCGGGCCTGCCGGCCAGTTCAGTGCAGCGAATTCACGTACGGGCCAGATACCGTAGACACTGTTGCAGACAAACACTTCGTCGGCCTGCTGCAGGTCCTCCAGTGTCAGGTCACGCACCTCGACGGCAAGACCCGACAACGACGCCTGCTCGAGCAATGCGCCACGCATCACGCCAGCCACGCCACAACGGCTCAGGTCGGCGGTCAGCAGCACCTCGCCACGCACCAGGAACAGGTTGCTGTACACCCCTTCGATCACTCGCCCTTGGCTGTCGCGCATCAAGCCTTCGGCATACGCACTGTCCTGCCATTCGGCACGGGCCAGCACCTGCTCCAGGCGGTTGAGGTGTTTGAGTCCGGCCAGCAGCGGTTGTTCCGCCAGCCGTGTCTGACAGGGGAACAGGCGCACCCCCAGCTCGGCGTGTTGTGCAGGATAGACGGGCAAGGGGCTGCCCTGAAGAATACGCCGCGCCTGGGCGCCGGGCGCCGGGGCATAACCGCGCTGGCTGTCGCCGCGGGTCAGGATCAGCTTGGCGACGCCCTCCCCCAGCAACTGAGCGAATTGCAACAGCTCATTGCGAACCAGCACCAGATCAACGTCGATCGCCAGGCGCTGGCAACCCAGTGCCAGGCGGTCGAGATGCCGGGTTAGCAGGCTGGGCTTGCCGCCACGCACGGCAATGGTCTCGAACAGACCATCACCGTAGGCCAGGCCGCGATTCTGCAAATTGACCGCAGTCGCGTCCTGGCCATCGATCCAGCAGTGCATCAGTCGGCGAACCGGCGGAACACCAGCGAACCATTGGTCCCGCCGAAGCCGAACGAGTTGGACAGCACCACGTCGATAGGCATGCTGCGCGCCTGGTGCGGTACGAAGTCCAGGTCGCAACCTTCGTCCGGCTCGTCCAGGTTGATGGTCGGCGGCGCCATCTGGCTGTTGATCGCCAGCACGCTGAAGATCGCTTCCACCGCGCCAGCGGCACCCAGCAGGTGGCCGGTCATCGACTTGGTCGAGCTGACTGCCAGCTTGTAAGCATGCTCGCCGAACACGCGCTTGATCGCCGCCACTTCGGCGATATCGCCAGCTGGGGTCGAAGTGCCGTGGGCATTGATGTAGCTGACCGCTTGCGGCTCGATACCGGCATCGCGCAGGGCGTTGGCCATGCAGCGCGCAGCACCTTCACCCGAGTCGGGTGGCGAGGTCATGTGGTAGGCGTCGCCGCTCATGCCAAAACCGACCAGCTCGGCATAAATGGTCGCGCCACGCGCCTTGGCGTGCTCCAGCTCTTCGAGCACCAGGGCACCGGCACCGTCGGACAGCACGAAACCATCACGGCCCTTGTCCCACGGACGGCTGGCGCGGGTCGGTTCGTCGTTGCGGGTCGACAGCGCGCGCGAGGCCCCGAAGCCACCCATGCCCAGGCCACAGGCGGCCATTTCGGCACCGCCGGCAATCATCACGTCCGCTTCACCGTAGGCGATATTGCGCGCGGCCATGCCGATGCAATGGGTACCCGTGGTGCAGGCGGTGGCGATCGCGTAGTTCGGCCCCTGCAGGCCCAGGTGGATCGACAGGAAGCCCGAGATCATGTTGATGATCGAGCCCGGCACGAAGAACGGCGAAATGCGGCGCGGGCCCTGCTCGTGCAGGGTCCGGCTGGTTTCTTCGATGTTGGTCAGGCCGCCGATCCCCGAGCCCATGGCCACGCCAATGCGCTCACGGTTGGCGTCGGTGACTTCCAAACCGGCATTGCGTACCGCCTGGAAACCGGCTGCCAGGCCGTATTGAATGAACAGGTCGAGTTTGCGAGCTTCCTTGGCCGACAGGTACTGCTCGACCTCGAAGCCCTTCACCGAGCCGCCAAAACGGGTGGAGTAGGCAGACAGATCCGTGTGTTCGATCGGACCAATGCCACTGCGGCCAGCCAGAATGCCCTGCCAGGTGCTCGGTACATCAGTACCCAGTGGCGACAGCATACCCATACCAGTGACCACGACGCGTCTACGCGACACAGTACTCTCCTTTTCCAATAACAGAGTTTCTTGCCATTGCATTCAAGGCAATGGAATGAAATGGCAACAAGCTCTAAAGGCTCGCAACACGACGCTGGTGCCTCGCAAAGAAAAAACCGCACGCCGGCGAAGGCAGTGCGGTTTTCCCCGACAAGAAGCGTCGACTACAGCGTCTTAGGCCTGGTGGCTGTTGACGTAGTCGATGGCAGCTTGAACGGTAGTGATCTTCTCGGCTTCTTCGTCAGGGATTTCGGTCTCGAATTCCTCTTCCAGAGCCATCACCAGCTCAACGGTGTCAAGCGAGTCGGCACCCAGGTCTTCAACGAAGGAAGATTCGTTTTTGACTTCTTCTTCCTTGACGCCCAGTTGCTCGGCGACGATTTTCTTGACGCGTTCTTCGATGGTGCTCATACCTAGTTTTCACTCCTAATGGACATATGTCAGGCAGCTGGCCGGTGACCAAGTTTATAGAAAGACGCCTGCTTTTCAAGCGGAACACGTCTTCAGCTAAGTCGCCCAACCCCCTGCCCGGAATCTGGTTGCAGCTTTATAACGGATTTTAAGCTCGGAGTATGACTCTTTTTTGAAGCAATCCGTCACATCGCATTGCGGTTTTTACATGTACATCCCGCCGTTCACCGGCACGGTGGCGCCAGTGACATAGGCGGCGCCATCGGAGGCCAGGAACGAAACCACTTTGGCGATTTCGTCGGCCTGGCCCAGGCGGCCCAGCGGAATCTCTTTCTGCAGGGCTTCGCGCTGCGCTTCCGGCAGCTCACGGGTCATATCGGTGTCGATGAAGCCCGGGGTGACCGAGTTGACGGTGATGCCACGCGAACCCACTTCACGGGCCAGCGCGCGGCTGAAGCCTTCCAGGCCAGCCTTGGCGGCCGCGTAGTTGGCCTGCCCTGCGTTACCCATGGCACCGACGACCGAGCCGATGCTGATGATACGACCCCAGCGGGCCTTGGTCATGCCGCGCAGCACGCCCTTGGACAGACGGTAGAGGCTGTTGAGGTTGGTGTCGATTACATCGAACCACTCGTCATCCTTCATGCGCAGCATGAGGTTGTCGCGGGTGATGCCAGCGTTGTTGACCAGGATGGTCGGGGCGCCGAACTGCTCACCGATGGCGCTCAGTACCGCATTCACGGACTCTGCGCTGGTCACGTTCAATTCCATGCCGGTACCGGCGACGCCGTGCTCTTTGAGCGTGGCGGCGATGCGCTCGGCACCGGAGGCCGAAGTGGCGGTGCCGATGACGATGGCGCCCTGGCGGCCAAGCTCAAGGGCGATGGCCTGGCCAATGCCACGGCTGGCGCCGGTAACCAGTGCAACTTTAC
Source organism: Pseudomonas sp. ES1 (assembly GCF_050586605.1). NCBI lineage: Bacteria > Pseudomonadati > Pseudomonadota > Gammaproteobacteria > Pseudomonadales > Pseudomonadaceae > Pseudomonas > Pseudomonas sp. ES1. The sequence continues at coordinate 69,225 of NZ_JBOBDM010000013.1, forward strand.
CTTGCAGGCTCATGCAAGCGTCTCCAGATTCAGGCCAGCGCCGCACGGGTGGCGGCGACGGCGTCAGGGGTATTGAGGTTGTAAGTGGTTACGCCGTCGGCGCAACGCTTGTTCAGGCCAGCCAGCACCTTGCCCGGGCCGCACTCGACCAGGTTCACCGCGCCGCGCTCGGCCAGGGCCTGCACGCATTCGACCCAGCGCACAGGCTGGTACAGCTGTGCCAGCAGATCCTGCTTGAGCGCATCGAGGTCGGCAGCGATGGCGGCGGTGACGTTCTGCACCACCGGAATCTGCGGGGCCTTCCACTCGATGGCATTGACGAATTCGGCAAAGCGCTCGGCAGCGGGCTTCATCAGCGCGCAGTGCGACGGCACGCTGACCGCCAGCGGCAGGGCACGTTTGGCGCCGGCCTCTTTGCACAGCGCCATGGCGCGATCGACCGCAGCCTTGTTACCGGCAATCACCACCTGGCCCGGCGAGTTGAAGTTCACCGCACTGACCACTTCATCTTCAGCGGCCTTGGCGCAGAGCTCGACCACGACAGCATCGTCCAGGCCCAGGATGGCAGCCATGGCGCCATGGCCGGCCGGCACGGCTTCCTGCATCAGCTGGCCACGGCGCTCGACCAGGCGGACGGCGTCCTTGAGCGACAGGCTGCCGGCTGCGACCAGGGCACTGTACTCACCCAGGCTGTGACCGGAAACGAAGGCCGGGTGCGCGCCACCCTCTTCCAGCCACAGGCGCCACAGGGCGATGGAGGCGGTCAGAATGGCCGGCTGCGTCTTGTCGGTTTGATTGAGTTGTTCTTCCGGACCTTCCTGGACCAGTTTCCACAGGTCGTAGCCCAGAGCCTCGGAAGCTTCCTTGAAGGTTTCGACGATTACCGGCTTTTCAGCGCCGAGCTCGGCGAGCATGCCCAGCGATTGGGAACCTTGACCGGGAAAGACGAATGCGAGGGATGCAGACATTGAACAAGCCCTTATGATCTTGTCGTCGGATAGGGTGCGCCGGGCCACAGGCCGAGCGCGAAATCTGAAAGCTTGGATGGAACGGCGGACCAAGCGGTCACATTTAAGCACTTCATGGGCGATATGCCCAAAGTCTTTGTTTTTCCAGCACCCGCCTCATCGCAGAGCAAGCCCGCCCCACGACTCTCAGGGCAACAGGTCCTCGAGGCGCCCGTGCAGGCGCTGCGGCAGGTTCTCCTGAATCTCGATCAGCGCACGCTGGATGGCGCTCTGGAAACCCTGCACGCCCGCCGAGCCATGGCTCTTGATGACGATACCCTGGAGCCCGAGGAAGCTTGCGCCATTGTGTCGCGCCGGTGCCAGGTCGGCCTGCAGGCGCTTGAGCAATGGCATGGCCATGGCCCCGGCAGCCCGCGCCAGCACACCACCACGGAACAACGCCTCGATGCGCGCGGCGATCATGGTCGCCAGGCCTTCGCTGGACTTGAGCAGGATGTTGCCGACAAAACCGTCGCACACCACCACGTCCGCCTCGCCGCGGTACAGGCCGTCGCCCTCGACAAAACCGATGTAGTTCAGGCCACGCGCGTTCTGCAACAAGCTGGCGGCCAGCTTGACCTGCTGATTACCCTTGATGTCTTCGGTGCCGATATTGAGCAGCGCCACCCGCGGGCGATGAACCCCAAGCGCCTGGGCCGCCACCGAACCCATCACCGCAAACTGGTAGAGGTTTTCGGCACTGCAGTCGACATTGGCGCCCAGGTCGAGTAACTGGCAGTAGCCTGCCTGGGTCGGGATCGCCGCCACCATCGCCGGGCGATCGATACCGGGCAAGGTCTTGAGCACGAAACGCGACAACGCCATGAGCGCGCCGGTATTGCCGGCACTGACGCAGGCCTGAGCCTTGCCGTCCCGCACCAGTTCGAGGGCGATGCGCATCGACGAGTCGGGCTTGCCGCGCAACGCCTGCGACGGCCGCTCGTCCATGCCCACCACTTCACTGGCCGCAACAATCTGCAGGCGCGCGCGATCCGCAGCCGATTGGCCGCTGACAAGCTCTTCAAGAAGGGAGGGTTGACCGACGAGGGTCAGGTGCAGCGAGGGAGTAGCCGAAAGGCAGGCTAGGCTAGCCTGGACAATGCTGCGGGGACCGAAGTCCCCGCCCATTGCGTCGATCGCGATGATCTGAGCGGACAAGGATTACTCGTCAGCGCCCTTGTCGATCACTTTGCGACCACGGTATACGCCTTCTGGCGAAACGTGGTGACGCAGGTGTACTTCACCGGTGCTCTTCTCTACCGACAGGGCGTTTTCCGACAGGGCGTCGTGCGAACGGCGCATGTCACGGGCAGAGCGGGATTTTTTGTTCTGCTGAACAGCCATAATTGATTAACTCCTAAACGTTTGGGTCACGCTTTAACTGCGCCAATACACTGAACGGGTTGGACCGCGTTACCTCGTCCTTGCTCGGTTCGGGCTCATCTGCGCCCGCCGGCTGCTGGCATTCTTCCGGATGATGAGCAGGCACGATCGGCAGGGCAAGCAGCAGCTCTTCCTCGACCAGGGCCTGCAGATCCAAAGGATCTTCGCCCAGTTCCAGCACGTCATAGCCTTTCGGCAACGACTGGGTATTCGCACCCTCCTTCACCACGGCGTAAGTAGATTCGCTGTGGATTGGAAGGGTGACCAGCTCAAGACAACGCTGGCAAACCATTTTGACTTCGACATCCAGCTCGCTGTGGATAACCACAACTTTCTGTTCGTCTCGTTCAAAATCGAACTTCGCCTGCACCATACCGACAGTGTCGGAAAGCGGGTCGCAGAGTCTTTCCAAATCAGCGAGTTGCAGCGAACCACTAAGGGTTACGCCTCGATCGGCTAATTTGCGCGGGTCAACGTGAGGTGGAATCGGGTCATTCAACATAGGCGCAGCATTCTAGGGATGCACCCCCTCCCTGTCAAAGGAAATTCGGCACATCTCGCATGTTAGAATTCGGGGCAATTGACCAGGAGTCTATCATGCTTCCTCTGTTACTGGCTTCGAGCTCCCCCTACCGGCGCGAACTGCTCGCCCGCCTGCGCCTGCCCTTCAGCTGGGCAAGCCCCGATCTAGACGAGCAGCGGCTGACCGATGAGCCCGCCGTCGAACTGGTTCGCCGCCTGGCCCGACAAAAAGCCGAAGCGCTCGCGGGCCGCCACCCGGGACACCTGATCATCGGCTCCGACCAGGTGGCGGTGCTCGGCGAGCAGATTCTCGGCAAGCCTCACACCTTCGAACGCGCCTGCGAGCAACTGCTGGAAGCGAGCGGCCAGCCGGTCACCTTCCTCACCGGCCTGGCACTGCTCAACAGCGCCAGCGGCCAGTGCCAGGTCGATTGCGTGCCATTCACGGTGACCATGCGCGAACTGGATCGGGAGCGCGTGGAGCGTTACGTGCAGGCCGAGCAGCCGCTGGATTGCGCAGGCAGCTTCAAAGCGGAGGGGCTGGGGGTGAGCCTGTTCCAGAGCACCCATGGCTGCGATGCCACGAGCCTGATCGGGCTGCCGCTGATTCGCCTGGTGGATATGTTGCACAAGGAAGGCGTGCAAGTGCCCTGAAAACGCATCGCGGGGCAAGCCCGCTCCCACGAGCCAATTCGTGGGAGCGGGCTTGCCCCGCGATTAATGCCACGCCGACTTCAGATCAACGCAACGAAGGCCCCTGGAAGCCCATGTACATGGCCAACCGCTCGGCCACACTGGCACCGATACGCTTGGAGAAACGATCAAACGGCGACTCCTGCACGGTGAAATCCACCAGCTCCTTCTCACCGATGATCTCGCGAGCCACATAGCTGGCACTGCCCAACCCATCCACCAGCCCCAGCTCCTTTGCCTGCTCGCCGGACCAGATCAAACCACTGAACAACTCAGGATGATCCTTGTCCTTCAAGCGCTCGCCCCTTCCCTGCTTGACCATGGCGATGAACTGGCGATGCGTGGTATCCAGCACCCCCTGCCAGAACGCGGTCTCTTCCGGCTTCTGCGGCGAGAACGGGTCGAGGAAGGCCTTGTGCTCACCCGCGGTGTAGGTGCGACGCTCGACGCCCAGCTTGTCCATGGTGCCGACGAAGCCATAACCGGCGGCCGTCACGCCAATGGAGCCGACCAGGCTGGCCTTGTCGGCATAGATCTCATCGGCGGCACTGGCGATGTAATAAGCGCCGGAGGCACCCAGATCGGTAATCACCGCATACAGCTTGATGGCTGGGTATTCGGCGCGCAGGCGGCGAATTTCGTCATAGATATAGCCCGACTGCACCGGGCTGCCGCCCGGACTGTTGATACGCAGCACCACACCCTTGGTTTTCGAGTCCTTGAATGCTTCACGCAAGCTCTTGACGATATTGTCGGCGCCAGCCGGCTCCTGATCGGCGATCACCCCGCGCACTTCGACCAGCGCCGTGTGGCTGGCACTGCGTGACGCAGCCTTGTCCACGTCCATCAGCGGCGTGAACAGGACCAGCATGCCGAACAGGTAGACGAAGGTCAGCAACTTGAAAAAGATGCCCCAACGCCGCGCCCGACGCTGCTCCTGGACGCCCGCCAGCAGCGTCTTCTCCAGTAGTTTCCAGCTCTTGCGCTCTTCGTTGTCTTCGGACTCGGGTGCTTTCCACTCGTCAGCCATGCTCACCTACCCTGGAAATTGAGTTGCGCGCCACTCGCCAGCCATTCGCGCAATTGAGAGAAATGCTCGATGCACACTTGCGGCCCGAACTCGGCCAGGGCCTGCAGCGGCATCGCGCCATAACCGACCGCCACCGAGTGCATGCCCGCATTGCTAGCCATCTGCAGGTCGAATGCCGAATCGCCGACCATCAGCGCCCGCCCGCGTTCGACCCGGCAATGGGCAAGGATTTCTTCGAGCATCAACGGGTGCGGCTTGCCACGGGTCTCGTCGGCGCCGCGAGTGATATCGAAGTAGCCTTCCCAGCCATTGGCCTTGAGCACCCGATCCAGCCCGCGACGTGCCTTGCCGGTGGCCACCGCCAGGCGATAGCCCTCGGCACGGAAAGCCTCGAGGGATTCGACCACCCCCTCGAACAGCGGCGAAGGCTGCTGATCCAGCGCCGTGTAGACATCGGCGTAATGCTGACGGAAAGCCTGCACCTGCACGTTATCCAGGTGCGGGTACAGCGTGGCGATCGCCTCGTCCAATGCCAGGCCAATGATGCCCTTGATGGCCTCATCGCTGCTTGACGCCTCACCGGCGCGCCCGGCCGCCACATTCATGGCCTCGACGATACGCCCGATGGAGTCGGCCAAGGTGCCGTCCCAGTCGAAGATCAGCAGCTCGTAACGCTTGTTCATAGGTCAGGTCGCGCTCAGGCGCTCCACGGTCTTGGCCCACACTTCATCCACCGGCGCCTCGAGCTTGAGCTCGCCGCCATCAGGCAGCGGCACCGTGAGTTGATAGGCATGCAGGAACAAGCGCTTGCCGCCCAGCTCACGAATCTCGCGGCTGAAATCTTCATCACCGTATTTGCTGTCACCGGCGATCATGTGCCCGGCATGCAGGGCGTGCACACGAATCTGGTGGGTGCGCCCGGTAATCGGCCGGGCCTCGACGATGGTGGCGAACTCGCCGAAACGGCGCAGCACGCGGAACATCGTCAACGCCTCCTTGCCTTCGTCATTCACCTCGACCATGCGCTCGCCCGAGCGCAGATTGCTCTTGAGCAACGGCGCGTTGACCTGCTTCTTCGCGGTCGGCCAATGGCCGCGCACCAGCGCCATGTAGCGCTTGTCCACGCCATCGCCGCGCAGGGCGGCATGCAGGTGGCGCAGCATGCTGCGCTTCTTGGCGATCATCAGCAGGCCGGAAGTGTCGCGATCCAGGCGATGCACCAGCTCCAGCTCCTTGGCATCAGGGCGCAACTGACGCAGCGCCTCGATCACCCCGAAACTCAAACCACTGCCGCCATGCACAGCGATGCCGGATGGCTTGTTCATCACGATCAGCGCCTTGTCTTCGTAGACGATGGCGGCTTCCAGGCGCTGCAGCAGCCCTTGGGCCACAGGCGCTGGCTCATCACGCTCAGGCAGGCGCACAGGCGGCACGCGGACGATATCGCCAGCCTGCAGCTTGTATTCAGGTTTGATCCGCCCTTTGTTGACCCGCACCTCACCCTTGCGCAGGATGCGGTAGACCAAGGTTTTGGGCACGCCCTTGAGGGCCGTGATGAGGAAGTTGTCGATGCGTTGGCCGGCAAGCTCCGGCGCGACTTCGATCAGCTGTACGCCGGAAGTCGGAGGGGTATTGGTCGTCATGGCGGGATCATAACAATTTTTTATGGAATTGAAGCACTTAATCATAACTGCTATAGTCGCGAACGCCGCCAAAAGCGGCAGGCCAGTGATACCAGGCTCTACGCCGGTTCCTGACCTTCGCAATTCTCCAGGACGCGAGGCCGTCCTACGGGGTTTTCGCCAGTTTAAACAAATGCCTGGAATCGCCACCAGCGCTGTGTAGAGAAGACCGAAGAAAAACGACAAGCGCGGTGTTCCACCTGCTTACCGAACCTTTTTTCGCCGCACCTCTGCCCGCCAGTCGCTTCCACGTAACGCCCGGCGAATGCTTCGGAAATACCTGCCTTGGACATAAATGGCGCCAGCGCGGTACCCGCGCTGACGAAAAATGCAACCCGTTGCGGATTCAGCGCGCGGCAGCACCCGAATTATCAGGGATACGTGCAGGGTGGAGATGCACAGCCCTCGGACCGTGTAGCACCGCGTCCGGCCACCGCCCCACTGAACGGGCGATGAGCGGATAAGGTCCTGAACAGACGCTCTAGCGGCGTCCACGGCTGACGGTTGATTCCTCCTCCTGTCATGAGTGCACGAGGCCTGTCTGGCTGATTCGGCTATCGATGAACGTCGATTCGAACACCTAAGGGGCTCGTTGACACCACAGCGAACAGGACGCGTCGTCGCGACAACGGCAGGCTGGGCAACCGGCTGGTGCCGAACGTTGCTCGACACGGGGGTGGCCCGCCACCCTTTGCGCACCTTGGCACCGACCCCGATACGTCGTGTGTGCCGAACGCCGTTTCCGGCAGCCCGGAAACCGACGGTACAACATGAAAAGAATGCTGATTAACGCAACTCAACCCGAAGAGTTGCGTGTAGCCCTGGTAGACGGCCAACGCCTCTACGACCTGGACATCGAGTCCGGCGCGCGCGAGCAGAAAAAGGCCAACATCTACAAAGGCAAGATCACCCGCATCGAGCCAAGCCTCGAAGCCGCCTTCGTCGACTTCGGCTCCGAACGTCACGGCTTCCTGCCACTCAAGGAAATTTCCCGCGAATACTTCAAGAAGGCCCCCGAAGGCCGGGTCAACATCAAGGAAGTACTGAGCGAAGGCCAGGAAGTCATCGTCCAGGTCGAGAAGGAAGAGCGCGGCAACAAAGGCGCCGCCCTGACCACCTTCATCAGCCTGGCTGGCCGTTACCTGGTGCTGATGCCCAACAACCCGCGTGCCGGCGGCATCTCCCGCCGCATCGAAGGCGAAGAGCGCAACGAACTGCGTGAAGCCCTCAACGGCCTGACCGTTCCAGGCGACATGGGCCTGATCGTGCGCACCGCCGGCCTTGGCCGCAGCAGCGAAGAAATGCAGTGGGACCTCGACTACCTGCTGCAGCTGTGGACCGCCATCAAGGAAGCCTCGCTGGACCGCTCCGCGCCGTTCCTGATCTACCAGGAAAGCAACGTCATCATCCGCGCGATCCGCGACTACCTGCGCCAGGACATCGGCGAAGTGCTGATCGACAGCATCGACGCCCAGGAAGAAGCCCTGACCTTCATCCGCCAGGTGATGCCGCAGTACGCCAGCAAGGTCAAGCTGTACGAAGACAGCGTCCCGCTGTTCAACCGCTTCCAGATCGAAAGCCAGATCGAAACCGCCTTCCAGCGCGTTGTCGACCTGCCGTCCGGCGGCTCGATCGTCATCGACCCGACCGAAGCCCTGGTGTCCATCGACATCAACTCGGCGCGTGCCACCAAAGGCAGCGACATCGAAGAAACCGCCCTGCAGACCAACCTGGAAGCGGCCGAAGAAATCGCCCGCCAGCTGCGCCTGCGTGACATCGGCGGCCTGATCGTCATCGACTTCATCGACATGACCCCGGCCAAGAACCAGCGCGCCGTCGAAGAGCGCGTGCGTGAATGCCTGGAAGCCGACCGTGCCCGCGTACAGGTTGGCCGCATCTCGCGTTTCGGCCTGCTGGAAATGTCCCGTCAGCGCCTGCGCCCATCGCTGGGCGAAAGCAGCGGCATCGTCTGCCCACGCTGCTCCGGCACCGGCATCATCCGTGACGTCGAGTCGCTGTCGCTGGCCATCCTGCGCCTAATCGAAGAAGAAGCACTGAAAGACCGTACCGCCGAGGTACGCGCCCAGGTCCCGATCCCGGTCGCCGCCTTCCTGCTCAACGAGAAACGCAACTCGATCACCAAGATCGAACTGCGCACTCGCGCACGCATCATCATCCTGCCGAACGATCACCTGGAAACGCCGCACTTCGAAGTCCAGCGCCTGCGCGACGACAACCCGGAAGTGCTGAACAACCAGTCCAGCTACGAGATCGCAGCTTCCGAAACCGAAGAAGCGCCGCAGCCGACCGCCACCCGCACCCTGGTTCGCCAGGAGGCCGCGGTCAAGACCGCTCCAGCCCGCGCCAACGCTCCAGTGCCTAGCACAGAAGAAGCGCAGCCTGCCGCAGCACCGGTAGCCGCAGCCGCCCCTAGCGTGCCAGAGCCAAGCCTGTTCAAAGGCCTGGTGAAGTCGCTGGTGAGCCTGTTCGCCGGCAAGGAAGAGCCTGTCGCCGCCCCGGTCGCCACCACCGAGAAGCCGGCCGCCGAGCGCACTCCGCGCAACGAGGAGCGCCGCAACGGTCGCCAGCAGAGCCGCAACCGCAATGGCCGTCGCGACGAGGAGCGCAAGCCGCGTGAAGAACGCGCCGAGCGTGCCCCGCGCGAAGAGCGCCAGCCACGCGAAGAGCGTGCCCCTCGTGAGGAGCGCGCCCCACGTGAAGAGCGTGCGCCGCGCGAAGAACGCGCACCACGCCAGCCGCGTGAAGACCGCCGTGGCAACCGTGAAGAACGTGTACGCGAACTGCGCGACCCACTGGACGCCGCACCGGCTGCCCGCGAAGAGCGCCAGCCGCGTGAAGAGCGTGCACCGCGTGAGGAACGCGTAGCCCGTGAAGAGCGCGCTCCACGCGAAGAACGTGCACCACGTGAAGAGCGTGCTCCGCGTGAAGAACGCGCACCACGTGAAGAACGTGCGCCACGTGAAGAACGCGCACCACGCGAAGAACGTGCGCCACGCGAAGAACGCCAACCACGCCCACCGCGTGAAGAGCGCCAGCCGCGCCCTGACGAGCAGGTTGCTGAACAAGCTGCCGAGCTCAACGAGGAGCAACTGCCGAACGAAGAGCTGCTGCAGGACGAGCAGGAAGGCGCCGATGGCGAGCGTCCGCGCCGTCGCTCCCGCGGCCAGCGCCGTCGCAGCAACCGTCGTGAACGTCAGCGCAATGCCGATGGCGAGCTGATCGAAGGCGGCGAAGACGAAGCCGGCGAAGAGCAGCAGCCACAACAGCACCAGGCCACCGCCTTGGGCGCCGAACTGGCCGCCGGCATCGCTGTCACCGCCGCCGTCGCCACCAGCAACATCAGCGCCGACGCCGAAGCCGAGGCCAACCAGCAGGCCGAACGCGCCAGCGCCGTTGTCGCCGAAGCTCAGGTTGAAAGCAGCGAAGTGGTCCAGGTTGCCGAGCAAGCCGAGGCCATCGCGATCGCTCCAGTGGTCGAGCAGCCGGTCAGCGAGCCCGCTGTTGCTGCCGAGCCGAGCTTCGAGCCCGCTGTTGAAGTGGCACCACAGCCAGTGATCGAAGAATCGGTTGCCGAGCAGGTGGCTGTCGTGATCGAAGCTGAACCGGTCGTGGAGGCTCCAGCAGTGGCAGCCGCCGAAATCGAACCAGCGCCGGTCGCCGAAGTGACTGAAGTTCAGGCTCCGGTTGCCTTCGAAGCGGCTCCGGCCGTCGAGGCCCAGGCTGTTGAAGCACAGGCTGAAGTGGTCGAAGCACCAGCTGCCGAACCGGCTCCAGTGGTTGCCGAGCAGGCACCTGCCGAAGAAGCCGTGGTCGAGCCAGCCCCTGTCATGCTGGCGAACGGCCGCGCGCCGAACGACCCGCGTGAAGTGCGCCGCCGCAAGCGCGAAGCCGAAGCAGCCGCTGCTGCCCTGGCTGCCGCCCAGGCCGCCCCAGCCCTGGAAACCACCGAAGACGAGCACAAGCCTCATCACGGTTGATTCCGGTCGCTGAATGAAAAAGCCCCGCCAGTGCGAACTGGCGGGGCTTTTTCTTTGCATCATGTATCGCCTGATCTGGCCTCATCGCCGGCAAGCCGGCTCCCACATGATTGCGAATCGCTTGAGGCCAGCGCGGTCAATGTGGGAGCTGGCTTGCCAGCAATCAGGCCAGCACATACCTGCACAATCAGTACAGGTTCGGCTCCATCTCCAGTTCCACGCCGAACCGTTCGAGGATATCCGCCTGGATCTTCTGCGCCAGCGCATGCAACTGCGCCCCGCTAGCCTGGCCATAGTTCACCAGTACCAACGACTGCAAGCGATGCACACCAGCGTCGCCATCACGATGGCCCTTCCACCCGGCCTGCTCGATCAACCAACCCGCCGCCAGCTTCACCTGGCCACCGGCCTGCGGATAAGCCACCACGGACGGGTAAGCGCTACGAATCTTGTCCGCCAGCTCCACCGTCACCACTGGATTCTTGAAGAAGCTCCCGGCATTGCCCAATTCAACAGGGTCCGGCAGTTTCTCCCGGCGAATGCTGCAGATCGCATCACTGATGGCCTGCGCGGTCGGCTGCCCGACACCCTGCTCGGTCAACCGCTGGCGCACCGGGCCGTAATCCAGGTGAGCCCGCAACGTCCGGCCAAGGGCAAAACGTACGCGCAGGATCAACCAACGCCCGGGGTTACGCTTGAACAGGCTGTCCCGGTAGCCGAACGCGCACTCCTGCAGCGTGAAATCGCGCAGCTCACCAGTCTCTCGGTCGAGCGCGGTCAGGCCGGCGAACACATCCTTGATCTCGACCCCATAGGCGCCGACGTTCTGCATCGGCGCGGCCCCCACGGTGCCAGGGATCAGGCTGAGATTCTCCAGCCCGCTCAGGCCTTGTGCCAGGGTCCACTGCACGAAGGGATGCCAGGGCTCACCAGCCTCGGCCTCCACCACCACCCGCTCGCCGTCATCGCTGAGCAGGCGCCGACCACGGCTGGCCATGTGCAGCACCAAGGCGTCGATGTCGCGAGTCAGCAGCAGGTTGCTGCCACCGCCGATCACCAGCACCGGCACCTGCCGCTCGGCGGCCTCGGCCAGGGCCTGACGGGCTTCGTCATCGTCATGGGCCTGGGTGAAGTAACGCGCACGCACATCGATGCCGAAGGTGTTGTAGGGCTTGAGCGATACCTGTTGCTGCCACGCCACCGTCATAACCGCCCCTTGATTTCCACCACCAGCTCGCGGCAGGCCGCCTCGATCAGGTCCAGGACCTGCTCGAAACCTTCGGCACCGCCGTAATAAGGGTCGGGCACTTCATCCAGCGCCGCGCCGTAGCGGCGCAGGAACAGGTCCAACTCGCCCTTGGCGTTGTGCGGGCGCAGTGCCTTGAGGTTGGCCAGGTTGCTATTGTCCATGGCCAGGATCAGGTCGTATTCAGCGAAATGCGCCGCCTTGACCTGTTGGGCGCGCTGGCGCGACAGGTCATAGCCACGCGCCAGCGCGGCCTTGCAGGTCCGGCTGTCGGGGGCCTTGCCCACATGCCAGTCACCGGTGCCGGCAGACGCCACCTGCACCTGTTCAGCCAGGCCTGCGGCCTCCAGCTGGTGGCGCAACACGCCTTCGGCAGTGGGCGAACGGCAGATATTGCCGAGGCAGACGAACAGAACGCGCATCAGGCCTCCAGCAAGCGCCGCACGCGCTCCAGGTCTTCAGGGGTGTCGACGCCCACGGCCGGGGCTTCGATGGCATCGGCCACGTGAATACGCACGCCATGCCACAGTGCACGCAGCTGCTCCAAAGCCTCGGTCTGCTCGAGCCAGCATGGGCCCCAGCCAACGAAGTCCTGAAGGAATCCGACGCGGTAGGCGTACATGCCGATATGGCGACGGTACGGCACACCCTCGGGCAGCACGTCACGCGCCTTGGCAAAGGCATCGCGGGCCCAGGGCAAAGGTGCACGGCTGAAGGTCAGCGCCAGGCCGTGCTTGTCGCTGGTGACCTTGACTGCGTTGGGGTTGAACACGGTTTCCGGTTCGTGGATCGGCTCGGCCAGCGTTGCGATGCCGGCTTCGGGGTGCGCGGCGAGGTTGGCCGCCACCTGGTCGATGATCACCGGCGGGATCAGCGGCTCGTCGCCTTGCACGTTGACCACGATGGCATCGGCCGCCAGCCCGAGCTGGGCGGCAACTTCGGCCAGGCGATCGGTGCCCGACTCGTGGTCGGCGCGGGTCAGCAGCACCTCGGCGCCGAACGCCTGGCAGGCCTCGACGATGCTGGCATCGTCGGTGGCGATGACCACGCGCTTGGCGCCGCTTTTGCGCGCCTGCTCCCACACATGCTGGACCATCGGCTTGCCGGCAATCGCCAGCAGCGGCTTGCCCGGCAGGCGCGTGGAGCGCAGCCGGGCGGGGATCACCACGGTGAAATCCAGGCTCATTTGTCCAGACGCTCTTCATCGGTCAGGGTCCGCGCCTCGGTTTCCAGCATCACCGGGATGCCGTCGCGGATCGGGTAGGCCAGGCCCGCGCCCTTGCTGATCAGCTCGGTCTTGTCGGCGCTGAGCTTGAGCGGGCCCTTGGTGATCGGGCAGGCCAGGATATCGAGCAGTTTGGTGTCCATGGGGTTTCCTTGAGGCCAGTGGCCGGAAAATGAAAAAGGCTCAGGGGCGGCCGGGCAGCAGGCGGTCCAGCTGTGCGTCGAACCAGGCAGCGAAGGCCGCCGAAGGCAGCGCATCGACCGCCAGGTACCACCAGTCGTCGGCAGCGAAGGGCCGGCACTTCACCGCATCCTTCTCGGTCATCACCAGCGGCAGCGGCGGGCTGAACGACAGCAGCTCACGGCTGTACGGCGCATGGTCGGCGAACGGGTGCGGCAACGGCTGCCAGTTTAGCCCCTGCAGGGTATTGAAGAAACGTTGCGGGTTGCCGATGCCGGCCACGGCATGCAGCGCCTGGCCCGCAGGAAACAGGTCAAGGCCACGGCGCTCGCCGCTGCGCAGGTTGATCAGCGCGGTGGGCTGCAGGCGAAAAGCGAAGCCTTGCTCACGGTCGGCCGCGGCGCCATTGAACAGCACCGCGTCGGCCTCGTGCAGGCGCTCGGCCGGCTCGCGCAGCGGCCCGGCGGGCAGGCAGCGGCGGTTGCCCAGGCCACGGGCGGCGTCGATCAGCACCAGCTCCAGGTCACGGGCCAGGCGATAGTGCTGCATGCCGTCATCGCAGAGGATCAGGTCGGGCGCATCGCTGGCCAGCAGCGCCTGCACGGCGCGGGAACGGTCGGGGTCGATCACCAGCGGCACGCCGGTACGCTGGACGATCAGCAACGGCTCGTCGCCGGCCTGTTCGGCGCTCTGCTCGGCGGCGACACGCCAGGGGTATTCAGGCGGCTTGGCGCCATAACCACGGCTGACCACGCCAACCTTGAGCCCACGCTTTCGGCAGTGCTCGATCAGCCAGAGGATCATCGGCGTCTTGCCGGTGCCGCCAACGGTGATGTTGCCCACCACTATCACTGGCACCGGAGCCCGGTAGCTGGCGCTCTCGCCACTGAGGAAACGCGCGCGCTTGCGCATCACCACCCGGCGGTACAGCGCCTCCAGCGGGCGTAGCAGGGCCAGGGCTGGATGACCGTTGTACCAGGCGGCGAGCAGGCGATCAGCGAAGGCCATCAGGGTTTACCCTGCGCAGCCTCGACGGTGGTCATGCGCAACTTGCTGAAGCCGAGCTTGCCGGCCGCATCCATTGCGGTGATCACAGCCTGGTGCGGGGTCTTGCCGTCGGCGCTGATCGCCAGCGGCAGGGTGATGTCACCGCCGGATTCCTTCTCGATCGCCTCGGTCAGGGTGTCCAGGTCGCTCTTGGGCAACAGGTGGTTGTTCACCGAATACACACCTTCGGCGCTGATGGAGATTTCCACCAGCTTGCCCTGGTCGGCCGGCGCCTGCTCGGCACTGGCGGCCTCGGGCAGCTCGACGCGCAGTTGCGTCTCACGGGTGAAGGTGGTGGTGACCACGAAGAACAGCAGCAGCACGAACACCACGTCGATCAACGACGCCAGGTTGATGTCGACGTTCTCGCGCTGACGGTTGCGCCGGAACTTCACGCCTTGCCTCCGGCCACTTCCACTTCACGGTCGCCCTGCAACACTTCCACCAGTTTGATCGCTTCCTGCTCCATGCCCACCACCAGCTCATCGATGCGGCGCAGCAGGAAACGGTGGAAGAACACCGCCGGGATACCGACCATCAGGCCGGCGGCCGTGGTCACCAGCGCCTTGGAAATACCACCGGCGAGTACTGCGGCGTTGGCGGTCATCTGCGAGCCCATGAAGGCGCTGAAGATGTCGATCATGCCCAGCACCGTACCCAGCAGGCCGAGCAGCGGGGCCATGGCGGCGATGGTGCCGAGGGTGCTGATATAGCGTTCCAGCTCGTGGATGACCCGCGAGGCGGCTTCCTCGATGCACTCTTTCATGATCTCGCGGCCATGGCGCGAGTTGGCCAGGCCGGCGGCGAGGATCTCGCCCAGCGGCGAATCGGCGCGCAGGGCCTTGAGCTTGTCACTGGTGAGTTGCTTGTCCTTGATCCACATCCACACCTGGCCCAGCAGGTGCGGCGGGGTGACACGGCTGGCGCGCAGGGTCCACAGGCGCTCGACGACGATTGCCATGGCAACGATGGAACTCAGGATGATCGGCACCATCATCCAGCCACCGGACTTGACCAATTCCCACACAGTTAGCATCCCCTCGGAAAAAGGCCGCCACTCTACCATACGCACGCGGGGGGCTCATCTGCCGGAGGTCAGGGAAATCGCAGGGTTCGACTTGGGAGTTGCGGGGTGGCGCAAATCGAGCGCCGCCCGCGCGGCGCATCGCGGGGCAAGCCCGCTCCCACATTTGTTTCGGGCCAGTCTCTTCTGTGCCATTACCTGGTCCGCCTTGTTGGCACGGCGCGGTTCTGGCGTGGTCGCTAACGCTGCTTCACATGACTCAAGACATGCGCCAAGGCGGGCAGCGGTACTTTCACAGGACTCATTGGCCCGAAACAGATGTGGGAGCGGGCTTGCCCCGCGATGCGCCGCGCGGGCGGCGCTCGATTTGTGCCCCACCACAACACCCAAGGCATGCACTCCAAACATCCAGCAAATATTCATTCCTGATCGCGCCAGAACCGCCGCCGTCCCCGCGCGCCCTCCACCCTACCATGGTCCCCTAACAGCAACTGCAGTGCCCCCTCCAGGGCCGTGTCATGAATGCTCATACCCTGCCGCCGATAGCGCTCGATCACCTGCGGATGAGGATGCCCGAACCCATTGTGCCGCCCGCGCGATATCAACACCCCGCGCGGGGCCATGGCCCTGATCAGCGCCTCGCTGGACGACGTGCGGCTGCCAT
Organism: Pseudomonas sp. ES1; assembly: GCF_050586605.1. NCBI lineage: Bacteria > Pseudomonadati > Pseudomonadota > Gammaproteobacteria > Pseudomonadales > Pseudomonadaceae > Pseudomonas > Pseudomonas sp. ES1. Next base: position 84,926 of record NZ_JBOBDM010000013.1, read on the forward strand.
GATGCGGCGACTGCAGCCAGTCGATGCGCGGATCCTCCATCGCGGCCAGCCAGGCCCGCTCGGCCCCGGCCTCCATGTCGCCTGCCAGCAGCAGCCGCTCGCCATTGGCCTCGACCCGCAGCACACAGGACCGCTCGTTGCTATTGGGCCCGGCCGGCCATTGCCAGAGCTCGAAATCGACACCATCCCATTGCCAGCGCTCGCCACTCTTGCAGGGCTGGCCGTGCAAGCCTGCCGCCAACGCCGTCGCTTCGCCGGCCAGCACCCGTTTCACCGGCAGCCCGCGATGAACGGCCCCGGCGCCCCCGGCATGGTCGGCATGGGCATGGCTGATCAGCATCAGGTCCAGCTGCCGCACCCCGAGCTTGCGCAAGGTCGGCAGCACCACGCTTTCGCCAAGGTCACTTGCCCCCATCGCGGGGCCGGCGTCATACAACAGGCTGTGCTGGCGGGTGCGCAGCAACACCGCCAGCCCTTGGCCAACGTCCAGTTGCCAGACTTCGACCTGGCCATGCGGCACCTGCTCGCGTGGCGCCCACAGGGCCAGCATCAGGACCGCACCCGGCGCACGCAAGGGCACGCCCCGAGGCAACAGCACCAGCAACGCGCCAAGCCCCACCAGCAGCCCGGCCCACAGCGGCAGCGGCTCGGCGATCCACGCCGGCACAAGCCCTGCCACCAGGGCAAGCCAGCCAAACAGGCCGTGCAGCGAAGCGCCCGCCAGCCACAATAGCCCCTCCCCCAGCCAGGGCAGCGGCAACAACGCGGTACCGAGCAAGGCCAAGGGCAGCACCGCCAGGCTCAGCCACGGCACCGCCAGCAGGTTGGCCAGCGGCGCCGTAAGGCTGATCGGCAGGCCCAGCGCCAGCAGCACCGGCAGCAGGCCCACGGCGATCACCCATTGCGCCCGCGCCCAGGCCTGCCAAGGCCGCCAGGCGCCCAGCCGGGCGGAAAAACACAGCGCCAGCACCGCCACGGCGGCGAACGACAGCCAGAAGCCCGGCAACAAGCTGGCCAGCGGCTCGACCAGCAACACCCCCAACAGCGCCAGCAACAAGGGCAGCCCCACGCCCAACTGGCGAAAGCGCAGGCGCCACAGCAGCACCACCGCCAGCATCAGGCAGGCACGCTGTACCGGCACGCCAAAACCCGCCAGCCAGCCATACAGCAGCGCCGCCCCCATGGCCAGGCCGCAAGCCCAGGGCAGCCAAGGCAGGCGTCGCGGCCAGCCGCCCAAGCGGGCCAGCCCGGCCACCCCGCCATAGACCAACCCGGCCAGCAGCCCGATATGCTGCCCCGAGATCACCAGCAGATGGACCGTGCCGGTGGCTTGCAGGGCCTGCCAGTCCTGGCGCGCCAGCCCCGCGCCATCGCCCAGCACCAGCGCTGCCAGGGCCGCCTCGCGCCCATGGGCATCGACTGCCATCAAGCGTTGGCGGATGCCGTCGCGCCAGTCGTGGGCGGGGGCGCCCAGCCGCTCACCCGCCTTGACCGTGCCGGTCGCGCCGATCCGCCGTGCCAGCAGGGTAGCCTCGCGGTCCGGGCCATGGGGGTTGAGCAACCCATGCGGGCGCCGCAAGTTGACCGCCAGCCGCCAGCGCTCCCCGGCGCGCAACTCCGGGCCATCGAACCAGCTCAGTTGTAAACGCTGCGGCAACTCGGCCCGACGCGAACTGGCCTGTTCCACCTCGAAGCGCACACCGTGCTCGGTGCGCGCCGGCAGGCCGACCACCCGCCCCTCCAGCCACAAGGTGCGCCCGTCCAGTGCCACGGCCAGCCGATCATCCAGTGCCTGCTGCGCCGACCAGCACGCCCAGCAAAGCCCCAACAGGTAACAGCCAAGCGGCCAGCCCCGCGTACGCAGGCAGGCCAGCCCCAGCAATAGCAGTGCAAGCAACCACCCGACCGGTGGCAGAGCAGGCAGAAAGCGCAGGCTCAACAGCCCGAGCGCGAGCGCAAGCATCCCTGTGCGCATGAGATAGAGCTCCAGAAGCGAAAAACGCCCCTGAGGCTTAGCTGATAAAGAGGGAAATCTTGCTAAACAATTGTCACAAACTCTGAACGAGGCTGCGATTCAATCAAGGCATACTGACGCCCTTCAACCCCGCCGGGAGCCCACATGCCGCGCCGTCTGTTCAAACGCTACATGCCGGACCCGACCAGCATCCGGGAGCACAAGTCGTTACGCTTTTTCGGCAAGCTGCTCCACGACCCCAACCTCTGGCACCTCAACCGTCACTCGGTGGCGCGGGCCATGGGCGTCGGGCTGTTCGCGGCGTTGATCCCCATCCCCATGCAGATGCTGCTGGCCGCCGCCCTGGCGATCCCGGTGCGCGGCAACCTGCCCATCGCGGTGAGCCTGGTGTGGCTGACCAACCCGCTGACCATGCCGCCGGTGTTCTTCGTCACCTACATGACCGGCGCCTGGCTGATGCAGGTACCGCCGCGCACGCTGCCCGAAGAAATCACCGTCGACTGGGTCACCGACCAGCTGGCAACGCTCTGGCAACCCTTCCTGCTGGGTTCGGTGGTGTGCGGGGTGGTGCTTGGCGTGCTCGCCTACTTCACCACCCAGTTCTACTGGCGCTGGTGGGTGGGCCGGCAGTGGCGCCGGCGCCAGTGCCGCTGCCTACGCCCGCATGCCGCGGCCGCTGACCAGCAGGCGGATGCACAGCAGGTAGAGCAGCGCGGTAGCCACCAGCATGAAGGTGATCGCGGTGCCAATGCTGATGTCCGACACCCCTAGGATGCCGTAGCGGAACGAGTTGACCATGTGCAGCACCGGGTTGGCCAACGACACGGTCTGCCAGAACGGCGGCAACAGGGTAATCGAGTAGAACACCCCGCCCAGGTAGGTCAGCGGCGTCAACACGAAGGTCGGGATGATCGAGATATCGTCGAAATTGCGCGCGAACACCGCGTTGACGAAGCCCAGCAGCGAGAAGATGGTCGCGGTCAGCAGCACCACCACCACGGTCACGCCCAGGTGATGCACCTGCAAGTGGGTGAAGAACAGCGACAGGATTGTGACGATTACCCCCACCGCCAAGCCACGCAGCACACCGCCCAATACGTAGCCGACCAGGATGATGTGCGGCGAGACCGGCGACACCATCAGCTCTTCGATGGAGCGCTGGAACTTGCTGCCGAAGAAGCTCGACACCACGTTGCCGTATGAGTTGGTGATCACCGACATCATGATCAGCCCCGGCACGATGTACTCCATGTAGGTGAAGCCACCCATGTCGCCGATCTGCCGGCCAATCAGGTTGCCGAAGATCACGAAGTACAGAACCATGGTGATCGCCGGCGGCAGCAGGGTCTGCGGCCAGATGCGCAAGAAACGCCGCACTTCGCGGTAGACGATGGTGTTCAGGGCCACCCAGTTGGTGCGCAGCTCCACACTCATACGGCCACCTTCGACAGATTTTTTTCCACCAGGGACACGAACAGCTCCTCGAGTCGGTTGGTCTTGTTGCGCAGGCTCTGCACCTCGATGTTCTTCAGCGCCAGCTGGCCGAACAGCGCGGTGATGCCGATCTCCTTCTCCACCTGCACTTCCAGGGTGTGCGGGGTGATCAGCCGGCACGGGTAGCCCTGCAGCTCAGGCGCAGCGGGCAGGTCGTGCTTGAGGTCGAGCACGAAGGTCTCGACATGCAGCTTGCCCAGCAGTTGGCGCATGCTGGTGTTCTCGACGATGGTGCCGTGGTCGATGATGCCGATGTTGCGGCACAGCTGCTCGGCCTCTTCGAGGTAGTGAGTGGTGAGGATGATGGTGATGCCCTTCTGGTTGAGCTCGGTGAGGAAGCTCCACATCGAACGGCGCAGCTCGATGTCCACCCCCGCGGTCGGCTCGTCGAGGATCAGCAGGCGCGGTTCGTGGATCAGCGCCCGGGCGATCATCAGGCGGCGCTTCATGCCCCCGGACAGCGAGCGCGACTGCACGTCACGCTTTTCCCACAGCCCCAGCTGGGTCAGATACTGCTCGGCACGCTCCTTGGCCAGCTTCGGCGGGATGCCGTAGTAGCCCGCCTGCGTGACGACGATGTCGAAGGTCTTCTCGAACTGGTTGAAGTTGAACTCCTGGGGTACAACGCCCAGGCAGCGCTTGAGCGCAGCCGGCTCGCGGTCCAGGTCGTGGCCGAACACGTTCACCGTGCCGCTGGTCTTGTTCACCAGGGTGGAGAGGATGCCGATGGTGGTGGACTTGCCGGCGCCGTTGGGGCCCAGCAAGGCGAAGAAATCGCCTTCGGCGACGTCCAGATCGATGCCCTTGAGGGCCTGGAAGCCGTTGCCGTAGGTCTTGGTCAGCTGTCGGATGGACAGGGCGGAACTCATAGCGGGTCACGTACCGGATAAAGAATGGTTCAGGACACGCCAGGCAAAGTCACTGGCGCAGTGAGTGCGGCCATGGTGCAAGGGCCGGCCGCACAAGTACAGTCACATCTATTGATAATGACTATCGAAGTGGCGTCACGTCAGGGCGGTCATCACCGCGGCCTGGTAGGCCGGGCGCTGTTTCAGGCGCTCGTACCAGGCTTCGAGGTGGTACATGGCCGGGCGTTCGATGGGCATTTCGAACCAGGCGTAGATGAAGCTGCCCAGGGGGATGTCGCCCATGCCGATCTGCTCACCGGACAGGTATGGCTGCTTGCTCAGGGTTTCGTCGGCGATGGCCAGCAACTGGGCGCACTGCTTGTGCGCGGCATTGATCGCCACCCAGTCGCGCTGGTCTTCGGGGGTGCGCAGCAGGCCCCAGAACAATGGGCGGAACGGGGTGGCGAAGGACGAGGTGGTCCAGTCCATCCACTTGTCCGCCAGGGCACGCTGGCGTGGATCGTCGAGGTACCAGCCCTGCTCTTCGCCGTACTCGGCGCACAAGTAGCGGACGATGGCGTTGGACTCCCACAGCACCAGGTCGCCGTCTTCGAGCATCGGCACCAGGCCGTTGGGGTTGAGAGCCCGGTAGTGCGGTTCGTTGACCACGCCGAAGGCGCCGCCGGCGTCGATGGATTCAAAGTCCAGGCCCAGTTCGTGGGCGATCCACAGTGCCTTGCGCACATTGCTCGAATTCTTGCGGCCCCAGATCTTCAGCATGGCGATGTCCTTATGAATGCGGGAGGGGGACAGTCTACTCCAGGCTTGGGAGTTGTGTGGGGGTGTGAGGGCTGACAGGTGCTTGCCGATGTTTTTGCAGCGCCTATCAGATCGAGCGCCGCCCGCGCGGCGCATCGCTGGCAAGCCAGCTCCCACATTTTTTTCGGGCCAATTATGCCTGTGAAGGTACCGCTGCCCGCCTTGGTGCATGTCTTGAGCCCGGCGAGACGCCAGTGGTGCCCACCTCAATATCGAGTCGAACCAACAAGGCGTACAGCGATGAAACAACAGGAGTAACTGGCCCGAAACAAATGTGGGAGCTGGCTTGCCAGCGATGCGCCGCGCGGGCGGCGCTCGATCTCATAAGCGCTGCAAAGCTGTCGCCTGGCACCTGGCCGCCCTCACGCGGTAGCCTGCCAGGACCACCAAGGACATACCTCCCAACCCGTAAGACATTTCCGAACCTGAAACCAAATGCTTCAGCCTGCAGCGCTTGGGAACTATCCTACGCACCTGCCGGAAGCTGCTGCGTTGTCGGGGAAACACCACAGGGATAACTTCACCCGGTCGCCACAATTGGTGACCGGGTGTGAGAACCCGAGCCCACATCGATTGCCGCTCCGCTATGGCGGCCGTGCGTGGGCAGGTTCGTCCTGACCGGTTTTCCTTTGTGGCCGGGTTCTCACCCCTCGCACGGTTGCCACCCAATCCTGTGAGAACGATCAGGTAGCAACTCCAGCTATTAACAAAGGAGTTCCACCATGAAAAAACTTGTCCCCGACCCACCCCGCTTCTTCCCCTACCTGACGGTCTCCCCCGACCTCACCCCCGAAGCCGCCCGAGCCGAAGCCACCCGTCTGATGGCCTGCCTGCGCGAAGTCCTCGACCTGTACTTCGACAACGACCGCGAAGAACAACGCCAGACCCTGCTGAACACCTGCGTCTACCTGAACCAGCTGCTCTACCCCCTGATCCGCCACGAAACGGGAGCACGGCCATGACCGCCCCGACCGACCATGGCAGCACCTCAGGCACCACCCCCTGCCTGGAGCTGTTCCGCATCCAGCCCGGCATCCCCTTCCAGCACGCCTTCGACGAGTTGTCGGTACTGCTCGGCTGCATCCGTCACCTCACCTGCGAAGCCGAAATGGAGAACGACATGCTCGCCGGCAGTTCGGCGCGCATCCTCAGCGCCATGGCCAAGGCGCTGATCGATGACATGGAGCTGGGGATGAATCGCTCCGATTGATCCAATGGCCTCATCGCGGGGCAAGCCCGCTCCCACGATTGGAATGCAGTTCACATGCGTGGGAGCGGGCTTGCCCCGCGATGGCCAAACGAACTCTTGGCGCCACGCCGTGTCAGTCCTCCTAGCCCGTCTAAGCTCTGTGGGTCGGCTGAATGCCCCCTGGTTTCAAGGAGGAAGGATCATGTTGCTGTTGTGGTTGCTGGTACTGGTATTGGGCGCTGCGTACCTCACGCACCGTCGCTTGCCGCCTTTGCAGATCCTCGCGGCGATGGCCGCCTATACCTTGCTGATGGGCCTGTTCAGCCATGCCCCCGGCTGGCTGCTGACGCTGATCTGGGCAGTGATCGCCATAAAGGTCGCCTTCATCGCCCTGCCCGAAATACGCCGCAAGCTGTTCACCGAGCCCGTATTCAAATGGTTCCAGCGCACCCTGCCGCCCATGTCGCAAACCGAACGCGAAGCCATCGACGCCGGCACCGTGTGGTGGGACGGCCACCTGTTCAGTGGCCGCCCGGACTGGAACACCCTGCTCGACTACCCGGCTCCGAAACTCAGCGATGAAGAACAGGCCTTCATCGACGGCCCCACCGAACAGCTATGCGCCATGGTCAGCGACTGGCAGATCGGCCAGGACCTGGACCTACCGCCCGAAGCCTGGGCGCATATCAAGCAGCATGGCTTCTTCGCCCTGATCATCCCGAAAGAGTACGGCGGCAAAGGTTTCTCGGCCTATGCCCACTCGCAGGTGGCGATGAAACTGGCCACCCGCAGCGGCGACCTGGCCTCGACGGTGATGGTGCCCAACTCCCTGGGCCCGGCCGAACTGCTGCTGCACTACGGCACCGATGAACAACGCAACCACTACCTGCCGCGCCTGGCCCGTGGCGACGAGATCCCCTGCTTCGCCCTCACCGGCCCGCTGGCCGGCTCCGACGCCGGCGCCATGCCCGATACCGGCATCGTCTGCAAAGGCCAATGGCATGGCGAAGAAGTCATTGGCCTGCGCCTGAACTGGGAAAAGCGCTACATCACCCTGGGCCCGGTAGCCACCCTGCTGGGCTTGGCGTTCAAGGCCTACGACCCGGACCACCTGCTGGGTGATCAGGAAGAACTGGGCATAAGCCTGGCCCTGATCCCCACCGACACCCCAGGGGTGGAAATCGGCAAGCGCCACCTGCCGATGGGCGCCGCCTTCATGAACGGCCCCAACAGTGGCAAGGATGTGTTCGTGCCGCTGGAGCAGCTCATCGGCGGGCAGCAGATGCTCGGCAAGGGTTGGATGATGCTGATGAACTGCCTGTCGGTGGGCCGTTCCATCTCGCTGCCCGCAGTCGGCACCGGCGCGGCCAAGTACACCAGCCTGGTCACCGGCCAGTACGCGCGTGTTCGCGAGCAGTTCAACGTGCCGCTGAACGCCTTCGAGGGCATCCAGGAGTGCCTGGCGCGCATCGGCGGCAATGCCTGGCTGATGGACAGCGCCCGCCTGCTCACCGCCAAGGCGGTGGATCTCGGCGAAAAGCCCTCGGTGCTATCGGCGATCCTCAAGTACCACCTGACCGAGCGCGGTCGCGAGTGCATCCAGCACGCCATGGACGTGCACGGCGGCAAGGGCATCATCATGGGGCCGAACAACTACCTGGGGCGCAACTGGCAGGGCGCGCCGATCTTCATCACCGTCGAGGGCGCCAATATCCTCTCGCGCAACCTGATGATTTTCGGCCAGGGCGCGATCCGCTGCCACCCGTTCGTGCTCAGGGAAATGGCCTTGGTCGGGCGCGAAGACCAGGACCACGCGCTGAAAGAGTTCGACGACCTGCTGATGCAGCACATCCTGTTCGCCGCCGGTAATGCTGCCAGCACCCTGGTACTGGGCCTTGGCCTGGGGCATTTCGAGAAGGTGCCGGGCGACGCCCTGAGCCAGGGCTACTTCCGCGCCCTCAACCGCCAGGCCGCGGCCTTCGCCCTGCTGGCCGACCTGTCGATGATGCTGCTCGGCGGCGCGCTCAAACGCCGCGAACGGCTCAGCGCCCGGCTGGGCGATGTGCTCAGTTACCTGTACCTGGCCAGCGCCGCGCTCAAGCGCTACCACGACCTGGGCTCGCCCGAGCACCTGCGCCCTCTGCTGCGCTGGGCGCTGGAGGAAAGCCTGGGCAAGGCCGAGCAGGCCCTGGATGCGTTACTGGACAACTTCCCCAACGCCCTCATCGGCTGCGCCCTGCGCCTGCTGGTGTTCCCGTTTGGCCGCCGCCACACCGGGCCCAGTGACGAACTGGATGCCGAAGTGGCCGCACTGATCGGCCGCAGCAAAGGCGATGAAGCACTGGAACACGTGCTGGCCGGCTGCTTCCGGCCACAGGCCGAGGGTGACCCGGTGGCGGCGCTGCAACGGGCCTGCGATCTGCTGGATGAGGTGGCACCCTTGCAGGCGGTACTGCACAAAGCACTCAAAGCGGGCACGGTGCAACTGCAACCAGGCCAATCGGCGATCGATGCGGCGGTGCAGGCTGGTGTGTTGCAGGCGGCCGACGGGCAACGCCTGCAGGCCGCCGAGCAGGCCAGGCGGGCGGTGATCGATGTGGATGCGTTCGACAAGGAGCAACTGTTGCCGGTACCCGGCAAGGTGCGCTGAGGAGCATCGCGGCGCACAGCCGCTCCCACGGTGTGTAGCGTGGGAGCGGGCTTGCCCCGCGATTGGCGTATACTGCGCCCCTGTTTAGAACCACCGAGGACCACCCCATGGCCAACCCCCAGCTGGACTATCACCTGCAACTGCTGCATCACCTGCGCACCATCCTGGCCGCGCTGGGCGAGGCCGAGCAGGTGCCCGAGGAGAGCCACGCCCTGTTCCTCGAACGCTACGACGAACTGCTGACCCTGCTCCCGCAAGACCCGCTCGAAAGCCAGTACCTGGGCCAGGACCTGCTGTGCCAGGTGATCCAGCGCTACCCGCAGATCGCCCACCTGGTGCCCCGCGACCTGCTGTGGTTCTTCGGCGGTGACTGCCTGCACTTCATGCCGGACGACGAGCTGGCGCTGTATCAGCAACTGGAGGAGCGCCGCTACGAAGCCGAACAGAACGACGAACCGTTCGACTGGCACCAGGAAAAACAACTGTTGACCCACAGCGGCCAAGGCAACACGCACTGATTCGCAAAACGCCCCACCCTAGCGCGTGGGGCGTGTTTTCCTGATACGGCTGTATATCTTTTCGAAACTTCGAACGCCCGCCCTTACAAAGCCATCAGATCGAACCGCTTCAACAATGACTTGTCAGGCTCGTGCGTCGCGTCGATGGAAGTCTCGTTCGACAACAAGGCCTGTGTTCCCGAGCATCGAGGCCGTGCTGGTGGGTCGCGCGCCCTGTTACAGGCAAAAAAAAACGCCACTCCGAAGAGTGGCGTTTTTCATGTTTGGAGCGGGAAACGAGACTCGAACTCGCGACCCCGACCTTGGCAAGGTCGTGCTCTACCAACTGAGCTATTCCCGCAAAGTGAAGCTTTACCGCATCTGGCGTGAAGCGCCATGAAGACCTTCACCACCTGCACCGTACAAGACGACGCCGTTGAAACTGGAGCGGGAAACGAGACTCGAACTCGCGACCCCGACCTTGGCAAGGTCGTGCTCTACCAACTGAGCTATTCCCGCAATATGGCGTCCCCTAGGGGACTCGAACCCCTGTTACCGCCGTGAAAGGGCGGTGTCCTAGGCCACTAGACGAAGGGGACTAAGCCGACGCTTTGCAGCGCACCAGAACATGAACCTCGCGATTCAGCCTGGATTTTCTTTTCCTGCCCTGCCGCAGCAGTGCCGGAGAAACTGGAGCGGGAAACGAGACTCGAACTCGCGACCCCGACCTTGGCAAGGTCGTGCTCTACCAACTGAGCTATTCCCGCATTGGCGTCCCCTAGGGGACTCGAACCCCTGTTACCGCCGTGAAAGGGCGGTGTCCTAGGCCACTAGACGAAGGGGACACAGCTACATCTTCACTCCCTGCCGCGTTCCGCTGTGTGCTTTACGCTGCAAGTGGCGCGCATTCTATGGATGCCATGGAAAGCCGTCAACCCCTTTGTAGAAATTTATTTAAATCAATGACTTCCCGCTTTCCTATAAGGTGCTGACAGGTGCGTCCAGGGATTGGCGTTGATTTTCTGACGGTAGCCCGGCAAGCTCATGGCAATGCGCCAGCATCTGGAGAAATCCAGACTGCGGCCGACATATACCAGTACATGAGGCCGACGGCGAACGGCACGCCCCAAAGCTGTCCGCCAGGCTGCACTGTTCGCTTTTCGGCGAACTCACTACACTCTCGTACAGATGCAAAACTTCTTCATGAGGCGTTTACGGTGACACCACTTCTGATCACCCTGCTTATCGTTGCGGGTATCGCATTGCTGATCGTGATCGGCTACCTCAACAACGTGGTCGAGAACAACAAGCTCGAACGCGTCCGGCTCAAGGTAGAACTGGCCGACCGCCTGCGCCGCTGCGGTGAAATCACCGAAACCTTCCCCGGCCAGTTCATGACCCCGGCGCTCAAGCTGCTTCTGACCCGCCTGGAACTCAACCTCAACCAGCGCCAGCTGGCCCTGGACAAGCACAGTGCCGAGCTCAAGGCGCGCATCGCCGAACTTGAAGGCCTGATCGCCCAGGGCGACAAGATCCCGGTCAGCAACCCGCCCTCGCCTATCCACACCGAGGTCAAGGCCAAGGACGTGCGCTTCTTGCTGGAGCTGCTGCACAATCAGATCGTGCGCGCCACCCAGGAAGGCTTCCTGGCCACCAACGAGGGCAAGTACTGGGTCAAGGAAATCCGCCACATCCTGGTGCTGCTGCACATCGAGTTCTTCAACAACCTGGGCCAGCAGGCGCTGCAGCAGAACCAGCCGGGCCAGGCGCGGTTGGCCTTCGAGCGTGGCGTGCAGTACCTGCGCAAGCAGCCAGAACCTAAACAGTATGAAGAGCAGCTTACCTATATGGAGAAGCTGCTGAACCGGGCCAACGCCCAGGTACTGGACCAGATGGAGCCGGCAGCGGACGACCAGAACGCACTGACCGAAGGCCTCAAGACCGACGAAGACGAAACCTGGAAAAAGCGGGTCATCTACGACTGATCGGATTCATGTGAAAGCCTCATCGCCGGCAAGCCGGCTCCCACAGGTACAGCGCCTGCCTTGAGAACGGCATGACCCATGTGGGAGCCGGCTTGCCGGCGATGAGGCCAACACAGGTGACACAAGAAAGGGGCCTTCGCAGGCCCCTTTGTTCATTTCAGCAATCAGTCAATTCCAGAAAGATCGCTGCCAGGTGCTCCAGCCCAGCCTGATCGGCCTCACTGAAACGCCCAACCTTCGGGCTGTCTAGGTCAAGCACCCCGATCAACCGCCCATCCTTGAGCAACGGGATCACCAACTCGCTGTTCGACGCACTGTCACAGGCGATATGCCCGGGAAACGCGTGCACGTCTTCCACCCGCTGGGTCTGCCGGGTGGCCGCCGCCGCGCCGCACACGCCCTTGCCGAACGGAATGCGCACGCAGGCCACCTGGCCCTGGAACGGGCCGAGCACCAGCTCTTCGTTGCGGTTGAGGTAGAACCCCGCCCAGTTCAAGTCATCCACCTGGTTATAGAGGAACGCCGAAAACTGCGCGGCATTGGCGATGAAGTCACGCTCGTCGGCGAACAGCGCCTGCACTTGCGCGGCCAGCAGGGCGTAGCCGTCGAGGCCTTGGCCACTGGCGTTGAGGTCGATCATTTATTTCTGCTCCAGCAATTGCAGCCCGACCCAGTAGCGGGCGAACTGATAGGCACAACGGCCATTACGGTTGCCGCGGCCGGTGGCCCAGCGCACGGCGAGAATATCGAGTGCTTCGGTGCGCTGCCAGGCAAGCCCGGCCTGGCGCGCCAGCTGGCCGATCCAGTGTTCGACCACATTGAGGAAGTGTTCCTGGCTGAAGGGGTAGAACGACAGCCACAGGCCGAAACGGTCGGACAAGGCGATCTTGTCTTCCACCGCTTCGTTGGGGTGCAGCTCGCCGTCGACCATCTTCCAGTTTTCGTTGTCGCTCTGTTTTTCCGGCACCAGATGGCGGCGGTTGGAGGTGGCGTACAGCAGCACGTTGTCCGGGGCCTGCTCCAGCGAGCCATCGAGCACGCTCTTGAGCACCCGGTAGTCCCCCTCCCCGGCTTCGAACGAGAGGTCGTCGCAGAACAGGATGAAGCGCTGTTCGAGCTTTTGCAGTTGCTCCACCACACGCGGCAGGTCGGCCAGATGGTCGCGCTCGATTTCGATCAGGCGCAGGCCATTGCCGGCGTGTTCGGCCAGCAGCGCACGCACCAGCGACGACTTGCCGGTGCCGCGCGAACCCCACAGCAAGGCGTGGTTGGCCGGCATGCCGTTGATGAACTGGTGGGTGTTGCGCCCCAGTTGGTCACGCTGCTGGTCGACGCCAATCAGGTCGGACAGGCGGATGTCGAGGCTGACCTCAAGCGGCATCAGGTAGCCGCTGCGGCCATCGCGCTGCCAGCGGGCGGCGAGGGTTTGCGACCAGTCGATGTCCGGGCGTGGGGCGGGCAACAAGGGTTCGAGGCGCGCGAGGACGGATTCGGCGCGGTCGAGAAAAGCGGTAAGGCGGGCGTCCATGGCGACTCCTATTGATTTCAGTTTTTTCGGGCCGC